>CAZKMN010000121.1:0-5592 GCA_964553905.1 uncultured Oscillibacter sp. | reverse complement strand
AGATGGCGGGCTGGGAGGCGGACGACCTGATCGGCACCATCTCCCGACGCTGCGAGGCGGAGGGATGGGAGTGCGTGGTGGTCACGGGAGACAAGGATTCGCTCCAGCTCATTACGGACCACACACGGGTGAAGCTGGTCTCCACCCGCATGGGACAGACGACCACCCGCGATATGGATGAAGCCGCGTTTCGCGAGCAGTATGGCTTTGCGCCCATCCATATGATCGACCTGAAAGCCCTGATGGGGGACGCCTCCGACAACATTCCAGGCGTGCCGGGAATCGGGGAAAAGACCGCCACGACACTGGTGCAAACCTATGGCAGCGTGCAGGAGCTCTATGCCAAAATGCCGGATGTGGAGGCAAAGCCCGCGGCGCTGCGGAAGCTGGCGGAGGGGGAGGAGAGCGCCCGCAAGTCCTATTGGCTGGCTACGATCGTGACCGACGCGCCGCTGGAGTTTCACCCCGAGGACAATCTGGTCTCCGCGCCGTCCCCGGCGGCATATCCCCTGTTTTTACGGCTGGAATTTTCAAAGCTCTTGGATAAATTCCACCTGAGTGAGGAGCCGTCGCCCGAAACCGCGGAAGCGCCCCGGCAGGCTGTGGAGCTGGAGACGGTGCGGGATGCAGCGGCGGCGGAACACCTCCTTGCGCTGTGGCGCGCGGCGGACCATGTGTCCGTGCTGACGCTGCCGGATTTAAACGGCGTGGCCGTGTGCTGGGACAAAGACGGCGCGCCTGCGGTGGCGGAGCTGTTCTTTGAGCAGTATCAGGGGGACTGGAACGCGCTGCTGAACTGCCTGTTTGGACCGGATATCCGCAAGGTTTCCCATGACGTGAAGGACCTTATGCATCTGCTGGCGGAAGGTGGCTTCCCGGTGGAGGGCTTTGTCTTTGACACGGCTTTGGCTGCCTACCTGCTGGACGCCACAGCGGGCAGCTACGATCTGCATCGGCTCATGGTGGCCTATTGCGGGCAGGAGCTGCCCAAGCCGGCCTATCTGGATGCGGATGCGTTTTCTCTGCTGGGGGACTCGGCGGCGGCAGAAGCGGCCTTTGCCGCGTATGTCTCTGCGGTGGATGTGCTGTATGGACGCTTTCAAGGCGAGCTGCACAAAGAGAATCTCTGGGAGCTTTTCCAGACAACGGAACTGCCGCTTTGCCGTGTGCTTGCGGACATGGAACTTACGGGCTGCAAGGTAGATGCCGCCGCGCTGCGCGCATTTGGAGCGGCACTTTCGCAGCGCATAGCGGAAAAGGAAGCGGCCATTTATCAGATGGCCGGAGAGGAATTCAACATCAATTCGCCCAAACAGCTGGGCGTGATCCTGTTTGAAAAGCAGCATCTGGCCCATGGAAAGAAAACGAAAACCGGCTGGTCCACCAACGCGGATGTGCTGGAAAAGCTACGGGAGGAAAGCCCGCTGGTGAACGCGGTTTTGGAGTATCGGCAGTATGCCAAGCTGAAATCCACCTATGCCGACGGCCTTTTAAAAGCGCTGGATGCGGACGGGCGGATTCGGACCAGCTTTCAAATGACGGTGACGGCCACGGGCCGCCTGAGCTCCACGGAGCCAAATCTCCAGAACATTCCCACGCGCACAGACCTTGGCAGCGAGATCCGGCGGATGTTCATTCCGGCGGAGGGATGCGTGCTGGTGGATGCGGATTATTCACAAATCGAGCTGCGGCTGCTGGCTCATATCGCCGGTGATGAACAGATGCGCGATGCGTTCCTCAGTGGGCGGGATATCCACACCGCCACGGCGTCGCAGGTGTTCCGCGTGGACGCGGAGGATGTGACGCCTGAGATGCGTCGTCGCGCCAAGGCAGTCAATTTCGGCATTGTTTACGGCATTTCGCCGTTTTCCCTCTCGCAGGATATCGACGTTTCCGTGGCAGAGGCAAAGGCCTATATGGAGGCGTATTTTGCCACCTTCCCCGGCGTGCGGCGCTACATGGATGCGGTGGTGGAGCAAGCTCGCAAGGACGGCTTTGTAGAGACGCTCTTCCATCGACGCAGGGCGCTTCCCGAGTTGAAATCCTCCAACTTTAACATGCGCTCCTTTGGGGAGCGTGTGGCGCTCAATATGCCCATTCAGGGCACGGCGGCGGATGTCATGAAGCTGGCCATGGTGGCTGTGTGGAAGCGTCTGCAAAAAGAGGGGTTGAAGGCGCGGCTTGTGCTGCAAGTACACGATGAATTGATCGTGGAGTGTCCTGAGGCAGAGGCGGAAACGGTGGGAAGACTGCTGGAGGAGGAAATGGCCGGGGTGGTCAAGCTGTCCGTCCCGCTGACGGCGGAATCGCACTGGGGCAAAAACTGGCTGGAGGCCAAGGGCTGAGTCGAAAGAGGAAAGGAATCAAACACTATGGATTCAAATTTGCATGTCCGCATCGTTCCCATGAATGCCGATCATCTGGATGAGATTGCGGAGCTGGAGCGCGTCTGCTTTTCCACGCCGTGGTCCCGAAACATGCTGGCAGAGGAGCTGGATAATGCCTGCGCCGCATTTTTGACGGCACTGGATGACAGCGGACGCGTGGTTGGCTATGCGGGGGTACAGGTGGTGCTGGACGAGGGATATATCACCAATGTGGCCGTTCGCCCGGACTGCCGCAGACAGGGCGTAGCCGGGAAGCTGCTTCAGGTTTTCTTGGATTTTGCCAAGGCCCACCAGTTGACTTTTTTGACGCTGGAGGTCCGCGCGTCCAATTACGACGCCATCGCACTGTATGGAAGCAGAGGGTTTCGCAGTGTAGGACGGCGAAAAAATTATTATGAGCATCCCAGAGAGGATGCAATCCTCATGACAAGGGAGTTTACAGATCATGGAACTGAGAATGCCGACGTCGCAACAACTGGAGACGATTTATGACTTGGACCTGCGCGACTCGTTTCCTCCCGCGGAGTTGAAACCGCTGTGGGCCATGCGGGAGATGTGGGAACAGGGCTGGTATCGCCCGTGGTGCCTGTTTGACGGCGATGAAATTGTAGGCGAGTGCTTTTTGTGGCTGGGAAAGCCGGGATGGGCGCTGCTGGACTATCTGTGCGTGTCATCCCGTCGCCGCAACAGCGGCATCGGGGCCATCCTGCTGGAAAAAATGAGGGAGGCAGAGCCCAGCACGGTGATTTTGGCGGAAAGCGAAGCGCCCGTCCATGCGCCGGACCCCGAACTGGCAGAGCGCAGACTGGGCTTTTATGCCAGAAATGCGGCCCGTCTGGCGGCGTATGACACGGAGATGTTCGGCGTCCATTATCGAACGCTCTATTGGGCCGGGAGCGCCATTGCGGAAGAAGAACTGATGGAACAGCATCAATTTATCTACGAAAATCGGTTTGGAGCCGAAAAATATGCAAAATATGTCCGAATTCCTCGGGACCCTCAAGCTGCACCTGCTCCGCAGGTGCCTTGGAATGAGTGAGAGAGACAGAAGGGACGCATTTCATGAAAATTTTAGCCTTTGAATCCTCCTGCGATGAAACCGCTGTGGCCGTGGTGGAAGACGGAAGGAACATTCTGTCCGACGCCATTGCGTCTCAGGCGGATTTGCATGCCCTCTATGGCGGCGTGGTGCCTGAGATCGCTTCTCGCAAGCACGTGGAAGTCATTGCGGCGTTGACCGAGCAGGCGTTGCAGGACGCGCACTGTACACGGCAGGAGATTGACGCCGTGGCGGTGACCTATGCGCCGGGGCTGATCGGGGCAGTGCTGGTGGGACTGAGCTTTGCCAAGTCGGTTGCCTTTGCGCTGCATGTGCCGCTGATTCCAGTCCATCATGTTCGGGGCCATATTGCGGCCAACTATCTGGCGTTTCCGGAGCTGAAGCCGCCGTTTTTGGCGCTGGCTATTTCCGGTGGCAATACGCTGATTGTGGATGTGCGGGATTATACGGATTTGCATATTTTAGGCGCGACCAGAGACGATGCGGCAGGCGAGTGCTTTGATAAAGCTGCACGGGTACTGGGGCTGCCCTATCCGGGCGGTGCGCCGATGGACCGTCTGGCCCAAACGTCAAAGGGTGGCGTTTACCAGCTTCCCCACGCACACGTGGATGGCGCGGAGCTGGATATGAGCTTTTCAGGTCTGAAAACGGCGGTGGTAAATTTGGCGCATCACGCCCAGCAGGTGGGACAGGAGTTGGACCGCGGCGCATTGGCGCGCGATTTTGCACAGGCTGTCAGCAATGAGCTGGTGCCCCGCGCGATGCAGGCCGCTCGCATGGCGGGACGCAATATTTTAGTGGCCGCAGGCGGTGTGGCGGCAAATTCTGTGATCCGGGCGGATTTGGAACGCAGCTGCACACAGCAGGGAATCCAGCTTTATCTGCCGCCGCTGCGTTTGTGCGGTGATAATGGAGCGATGATCGGCGCACAGGGGTACTATGAGTTTTTATCGGGTAATGTGGCGCAGATGGATCTCAATGCCTATGCGACAAGGGAAATCGAAAAGTGAAAAACTCAGAAAGCGGCTGCATAAGCGGCCGCTTTCTTGTATATTCAAGACGTAAATTTTGCATGTCAAGAAAATCAACTTGCTTTTTTTGAAGCGTTTTTGAAAAGACTTCGCAAAAAGGCGTTTGTCCAGTCTTTCAAATGAGCGATCTCAGAGAAAGTGAAAAGAATAAAAATATTATGTCAAATGATGAGACGGGTTTTTAACGGATGAGAAGTGCGATACATGATGTTCCAAAAAATACCATAATCATTTGTAAGCATTGAAAATACAACAAAAATAGCGTGTGGAAAACGTCGTGGAAAATGTGAATAACTATTTGTAGATATAATTTATCATTGTTGTTATGTATATGTAATAAACTGGAAGAACGTGACGGAAGTAGAAAAAGCAATACAAAAAACAGTAGAAAATGTCGAAAAAAGAAGAAGAAATTTTGGCGATCTCTCGACTTGAAATCGAGTGATTTCCTAGGAAAAGGGGAAAAATCGACATCCTGCACACTTTAAATTTGCAAGATATCATGCAATAATACAAATCGTAATATACAAAGATGCAAAAAACATATGAAAAAGCGCTGAAATGTGTTGACGTAATATGGAAAGTGTGTTATCATTTCTGCTGTCCGATATAGCAGAGCGGTAGAAAAAGTGCTCCCTTGAACGTTCCATTCGCTTCACGGGAGAAGTTGAGCTTTTTGCTTCATTTCGGAAAAAATTCCATTCTCCATCATATGCTAATGTAGCTCAGTTGGTAGAGCAGCTGATTCGTAATCAGCAGGTCGTGTGTTCGAGTCACATCATTAGCTCCAGAGAACCCCCGCAGTTTTAAGAACTGCGGGGGTTTTGCTGTTTTTTGGGAATCAGTTCAGCGTGAGAGCAATAAAAGAATCAGCGCTGGCCCTCTTTGCAACAAAGGAAGCCCTAAAACCATGTACAATCTTCGCTTAAAATAATTTGCGCCTGTCAAAAGATCGTTTGGGATATCCCCTAATAGCTTCCAACGTCTGGGGCTACGAGGCCAAGGGAGACTTGTTCTCTGGAAGGAAAAATTAGTTGCCAAACGCAAAAGCAACATTTCAAAACCGGCGTTTTTGATGGTTGCTGGGTGAAGTATCGAGAGAGGAACGTTGCAG
>CAZKMN010000120.1:0-5652 GCA_964553905.1 uncultured Oscillibacter sp. | reverse complement strand
CCGCAGAGGTACACACCGTTGAATTCCGTCTTTCCAATGGCCTGCTCTGCGCGGGCTTTCAACACGGTCCATTCGTCCCGCAGGGGAAATTGATCGGCAAAATAAGATTCCACCTGCTTGGTGTAGCTGCCGTCCAGAAGACCGGCCCAGGAAAACACAGGCGTCTGGGTCAGCGTGCGGTTTTCCGTCTCAGAACGGGAGCGATCCGGCAAAAGCGTGTGCCATGCCAGCAGTCCGCCTAAAAACAGGCAGAAAAACACGGTGAGAAAACGGGAATAAGCCTTAGTCATGTCACAACACCTCCTTAAAAGCGGAAATACAGGAACGGATTATAGCTTCCGTCCACCAGATACGCCGTGCAAAGCAGCAGGCCTGCCGCCATAAAAATCGGCGTCAGAATCCGCGTGGCCCGATCTGGCAGACTGTCCCACACCCGCTTGCCCATCGTGGTGGAGGCAATGATCAGAACTGCCAGCGTCACGGCGAAGCTCCGCAGCGCATAGCCGTCAGCGGCGCTCCAAAGGGGACCCGCGCCAAAGCAGGTCGCAAGATAGCTGCCGCATAGACGGAGATCCTCAATGGCAAACAGGCCCCAGCCCACAAATACGATTACCAGCGTGTAGGCATGTTTGAACCAGCGCGGAGAGCGGGAGAGGGCTGTCCGGAACACGTACTTTTCCAAAATCAGCCAAGCGGCAAAATACAGTCCCCATAAAACGAAGTTCCAACTGGCTCCGTGCCAAAAGCCGGTGCATAGCCAGACGATCAAAATGTTCAGCAGGGACCGGACTTTCCCAACGCGATTTCCCCCCAGAGGGATGTAGAGATAGTCCCGAAACCAAGTGGTGAGGGACATATGCCACCTGCGCCAAAATTCCGAAACGGAGGTGGATTCATAGGGATACCGGAAGTTTTCATTAAAATGAAAACCAAAAATCTGTCCAAGGCCGATAGCCATGTCGGAATAACCCGAAAAATCGAAGTAGATCTGAAAACCGAAAGCCGCCAGACCCAGCCAGCCGCCAACGCCCGTCAGTTCTCCGGCTGCCTGCCGGGCAAGGGAGCTTTCCCACAGCGCGCCGATGGAGTTGGCCAGCAGGACCTTTTTGGAAAGGCCAACGGTGAACCGGCGTGCGCCCAGAGCAAA
This sequence comes from uncultured Oscillibacter sp., assembly GCA_964553905.1. Classification (GTDB taxonomy): domain Bacteria; phylum Bacillota; class Clostridia; order Oscillospirales; family Oscillospiraceae; genus Oscillibacter. The sequence continues at coordinate 4,505 of CAZKMN010000120.1, read as the reverse complement.
ATCTGTGGTGGAATTGACTCGACTGCGTAGATCCTCCGCCACGGTTTTGTATTGGACAATGGGCCCGGCAATCAGTTGGGGAAACATGGTGACAAAGGTGCCAAAAGTCAGAAGATTCCGCTGGGCAGGCGCGTCTTTCCGGTAGACGTCAATGGTGTAGCTCATGGTCTGGAACGTGAAAAACGAGATGCCGATGGGCAGGGGAATTCCAAACTGAGGCAGGCTGACGCCGGGGATCAGAGAGAGATTCGCCGCAAAAAAGTCCCAGTATTTGAAAAAGCCCAGAAGAAGCAGGTTGAAAATGACGGATTGCGTCACAAACCAGCGCGCTTTCCGGTCGTTTTCCCGGTACTTTTCCACCAGAAGTCCATGGGTGTAGTCTATCAAAATGGACAAGAACATGATGCTGATATAAATGGGCTCGCCCCACCCGTAGAAAAAGAGGCTGACCACCAGCAGCACCAGATTGCGCCATTTCAGCGGAACGATGAAATAGAGCAAAAGCGTGATGGGCAGATAGGCGAAGAGAAATGTTAAACTGCTAAATACCAAGGAAAATTCCTCCTGTCAAACGCATTCAAAAGAAGAGCCGCAGCGGTGCTGCGGCAATTCTTTGAGAAGCACATACTCACGCAAACAGTGCGTTAAAGCTGTCGGTGATCTCGCTTTGGTGCTCGGCGGAGGCAATCATGGCCACGTATGTTCCCTGCTGGGACACCACGCCGTTGCTCCATGCCTCCATGGATTCGGGATACCACGCGCCGCCCTCTGCCTGAGCGTCGATCCGCGCCTGCAAAATTTCGGCGGCTTTTGCGGCGTCGTCCTCACTCTTGCACTGGAGGAATACCAGCTCGTTTACCACAGAGCTCATCATGGGCATTTTAGCCACAAGCTGCTCGGGGGCAAGGTCCTTCAATCCGGGGTAGTAGCTCTCCAGCATGTCGTCGGTGAGGTCGATCATGTAAGTCTCGTCCCATTCGTAGGCGGTGGCGGTTTCTTCATAAAATGCGGTCAGATCCACATCCTTCGATGCGCCGGAGGTTCCGCCGCAGGCGGAGAGCAGGCCCGTTACCAACAGGGCGGTCATGGCAAACAATACAATCTTTTTCATGGTAATTCTCCTTAATTTATCAGGTTTCTGTGTATCAAGACGGAGGGGGGCGAGAAAAGGTTCCCATCTGTGCAAAGAAATTTGTCGGTTTCAAAAAAACTTTCCTCCCTTGCATTTCTATAAAAAGCGCGGTATGATTTTAATAGGAATTTTAAAGAAAGAAAGCAGGGATTTCTTATGTACAGTTTTCGGAACGATTACAGCGAAGGCGCACACCCCAACGTCCTCAAGGCACTGATGGACACCAATCTGGAGCAGACCTGCGGGTACGGTTTGGACCATCACTGCAAAGAAGCCGCAGATCTGATCCGCGACCTTTGTGCGGCGCCCAAGGCCGACGTCCACTTCTTGGTGGGCGGCACACAGGCAAATCTGGTAACGATCGCTTCTTTTTTGCAGCCGTATGAATCCGTGATTGCTGTCCATACCGGACACATCAATGTTCATGAAACCGGCGCGATCGAGGCCACCGGCCACAAAGTCTGCTCCATTTACGCCGCAGACGGAAAGCTTACCCCCGCCCTGATCGAGACGGTTTTGACGGAGCATAACGGCACGGAGCACATGGTTTCTCCCCGCATGGTCTATGTTTCGGACAGCACTGAGATCGGCACCCTGTATACCAAGGCGGAGTTGACCGCTTTGCGTGCCTGCTGCGATCAGCACGGGCTGCTGCTGTTTTTGGACGGCGCTCGTCTGGGCTCTGCGCTGACGGCCCCTGAAAATGATCTGACGCTGCAAGAGCTGGCCGCACTGACGGACATGTTCTATATCGGCGGCACCAAAAACGGCGTGCTCTTCGGCGAGGCACTGATCGTCAATACGCCAAACGCCCATTTCCGCTGGCACATGAAGCAGCGTGGCGCTATTTTGGCAAAGGGCCGGCTGCTGGGCGTTCAGTTCAAGGCAATCTTGACCGACGGTCTGTATTTCGACATCGCCCGTCATGCCAACGAGATGGCGTATCGCCTGCGGGACGGCCTTGCCGCGCAGGGCTATCCGTTCCCCGTGGCGTCTCCCACGAACCAGCAGTTTCCCGTGCTGCCCAACACCGTGATTGCGGCGCTTCAGGCAAAGGGCTATGAGTTTGAGAGCGATCATGTGGTGGATGCGGACCATACCTGCGTCCGTTTTGTCACAAGCTGGGCCACGCCTGTGGAGGCCGTGGACGCATTCTTGAAAGATCTCGCAACCTGCAAATAAGGGCACTTTTCAAAGCGCTCCCGCCGGGAGGCGGGAGCGTTTTCTTTCCAACGAGGCCAACATACCGTGAAAATCGTTGGAAAAATCGAAGGATGAAGGAGAGTTTCAGATGTCCGATTGCTTATTTTGCAAAATCGCAGCAGGAGAAATCCCCAGCAAAAAGGTGTATGAGGATGAGATGTGCTATGCGTTTTACGATATCGCGCCTCAGGCTCCCGTTCACTTTCTGGTGATTCCAAAGGCCCATATCGGCTCCGTCTCCGAAGTGACGGGGGAGAACAGTGGCGTGGTGGCGCATTGCTTTGAAGTCATTGCAAAGCTGGCGCAGGAGCTGGGACTGGAGAGCTACCGTGTAGTCTCCAACATCGGCGAGCAGGCGGGACAAAGCGTGCTGCATCTGCATTTCCATGTCCTCTCTGGACGGGATATGACTTGGCCTCCGGGCTGAAAACAAGAGAAAAAAGGCAGCGCCTCTGGGCGCTGCCTTTTTTTGCGGTTTGCCTTAAGCGGCCGGTTCAACGGCGGCCGTGGGATCTAAAAGCTCAAACTTGGAGAAATCGGGGAAGACAATCTTCACGTTTTCGCCGGTTGCCTTCACATCCATATTCACATCCGCATGGATCTTTGCGGCAAGAGACATAGCGTCTGCGCTGCCATCATCCAGATTCATCTTCATCTGCATATCCATGAGAGCGGTTGCACTTTTAAGGGTGTTGTTGCTGCTGACGGTATAGGTATAGGCGCAGCTAAACTGATCCATGGAGAAGTTGATACCCAGCTCATCCAATCCGCCTGTGCCGACAAGACCCATGAGATCATCCACCATTCCCATGATGGAATCGCCCATCACCAGCGTGTAGACGGTGTCGCCGCCGGACTTTTTGGCAGTGATGGAGTCGATCATGGGCAGCATGCTGACGTTCATCTGGGACAGACCTTGCTGCATCAGAGATTCATAAGCTGCCATTTCGTCGGCAACCTCATATTTATAAGAGGTATCGCCGGTCTGAGAATAGACCCAGCCGTCCTTCATCCACATTTTGGAGCTGGTGCTTTCACCCAAGGCGGTGGAGGTCATATCCATGGCCATTTGAATGCCGGTTTTGTCCATAATCATTTTGACGTTGCCCTTGCCGGACATATCCATAGTATCCTGCTCGGTGACGTCCTTGCCCGTCTCTGCATCCTTGGAGGTTACGGACATGTCCATGGTCATCTTCATATCCATGTCGGTATCCAGACTGGAGCCCATTGCGGAGCCGACCGTGCCCTCAAGAGCGCGATAGGTTTGGATTTTTTCCGTGATGGGAGAAGCGGCTTTGGCGTCGATGGCGCCGGATTTTACCAGACTGTCCAGCAGATAGGAGCTGCCGTCTTTCAGGTCACATGCCAAAGCCTGATAGGTGATCGCAGCCAGATCGTCCCGCAGAAAAGTGCCGGAGATCATGGACGTGTCAAAAAGGCCCTTTTCCTGGGCAAAGGGCAGCGTGTCGGCGTAGACGAAGTCTGTGCCGTCCTGATAGCCGAGAGCCCGCAGCAAAAATGCGGTGTACATCTTGGCGCTGCATGCGTTGGCAGAGCCAAAGGTGGTGGCGGAGGTGCCCTTGGAGAGACCCTTTTCATAGACCCACGCTACGTAGGGAGAGGCAAATTTGCTCACATCGGTAAAGGGATGGGAGATTTTCCCGGCCTCATAGTCTGCTTTCGCAGAGTCCTCTGCGCCGTAAAGCCGCACCAGCATGATGGCGGCCTCAGAGCGGGTGGGGGCACGGTCCAGATCGAATCCGGCGGATGTCCCACGGAAGATTCCAATGGCGGAAAGGTCCTCAGCCGCTGCGTCGTAATCAGATGCGGAGGCGGTCACACAGAGGGCTGCCATAAGCAAAAGGGTCGTCATGCAAACTGTTAGAATACGTTTCATAACTTCTATGCTTCCTTTCTTTTTTGCACACTTTGTGCAAGTCTGTTTTTATCATATACCTTGGAGAAAAGCGCGTCAAGAAAAAGCCCTGTAAAATACTTCCTGCGAGCGCTTTACAGGGGGCGGAGAGATGTGATATTCTAAATTGAAATGGCTTCAAACGGGCTCGGAGTAAAAACAGCCCCTTGGCGCCATGCTTGCAGGTGATGAGAATGGAAATGAGACGGATGTGTGCTTTGCGTGCGAATCCTGCGAAAACGCAAGGATGCT
>CAZKMN010000119.1:0-5718 GCA_964553905.1 uncultured Oscillibacter sp. | reverse complement strand
GAGCGTGATCGGTCTTGCGCGGGAAGCGTCCGCTACCTTTGGAAAGCCCCTGAAGCTGCACACGCCGGAAATCAAAGGCTGCGGCGGCAGCATTGCCGATTTGGTGGATATCGAAATCGAAGACGGCGACCTCTGCCCCCGCTACACGGCGCGGATGGTGAAAAACGTCAAGATCAAGCCCTCTCCCGTCTGGATGCGTCAACGGCTGCGGAACAGCGGCGTGCGCCCCATCAACAACATCGTGGATATCACGAACTACGTCATGCTGGAATACGGCCAGCCCATGCACGCGTTCGACTTTTCCTGTGTGGAGGGCGGCAACATCGTTGTGCGTACCGCCCGGGAGGGCGAGACGATCCGCACGCTGGACGGAAACGAGCGGATGCTGACCACCAACATGCTTTGCATCTGCGACGAGCGAAAGCCCGTCTGCGTGGCAGGCGTGATGGGCGGCGCCAACAGCGAAATTGTGGGCGACACCGCACAAGTCCTTTTTGAATCCGCCAATTTTAACGGCGCTTCCGTTCGCCGCACCGCAGCGGCGCTCAACATGCGAACAGACGCCTCCGCCCGCTACGAAAAGGGTCTGGACCCCATGAACACCATGAAAGCCGTTCAGCGTGCCTGCGAGCTGGTGGAGCTGCTGGGCGCAGGCGAGGTGGTCGACGGCGTGATGGACGTGATTGCCCGGGACGCCAATCCCGTCACCGTGAAGCTGGAGCCGGAAAAAATCAACGCTCTGCTGGGGACCGACGTCTCCCGGGAGGAAATGGTCCGGATTTTGGAGAAGCTGGACTTCTGGATTGACGGCGACTGCATCACCGTCCCCTCTTGGCGCAGCGACGTGGAGGGCATGGCCGACATCGCTGAGGAAGTCGCCCGCTTCCACGGATACAACAAGATTCCCGTCACGCTGATGGGCGGCGCGGCTGCCCGGGGCGGCTACACGCCCTTGCAGCAGACGGAGCGCTCTTTGGGCGCGCTGTGCCGCTCTCTGGGCTATGACGAGATCATCACCTATTCGTTCATTAGCCCCACCTATTATGATAAAATTAACCTCCCGGCAGAGTCGCCTTTGCGCCACTCTTTGAAAATTTTAAACCCGCTGGGCGAGGACACCTCCATCATGCGAACCACCACCTTGCCCTCCATGCTGGAAATTTTGGCGCGAAATTACAGCTTCCGCAACAAGTCTGCCATGCTCTACGAGCTGGGCCGCACCTATTTTGAAAAAGCCGGAGGACCTGACGAAACCGGCGTTGCCAACGAGCCCAAGGTCCTCTCTCTGGGCGCATACGGTCCGGATGTGGACTTCTTTGCCACCAAGGGCAGCGTAGAAACCATTCTGGAAGGCCTACGCATCCCTCAGGTGCGTTTTCAGGCGCAGTCTGCGAATCCCTCCTATCACCCCGGCCGCTGTGCCGAGGTATACAGTGGCGAGCGTCTTCTGGGCGTTTTGGGCCAGATTCATCCCGACGTGACGGAGCATTACGGCGTGGACTGTGAGCTCTATGCCGCAGAGCTTTCCTTTGATGCGCTGACCGCCTCTCTGGGCGCAGCTCCCATCTATCATCCCCTGCCCAAATTCCCGGCCGTCACCCGGGACATCGCCGTGGTTTGCGATAAGCGCACCACTGTGGGCGAGCTGGAGGAATGCATCCGCCGCGGAGCAAAGGGTCTTTTGAAGGATGTGGCGCTGTTCGACATCTATACCGGCATCGGAGTGGCCTCCGACAAAAAGAGCGTGGCCTTTAATCTGACCCTGCGTGCAGACGACCGCAGCCTTACCGCTCAGGAAGCCGACGAGGACGTCAAGAGCATTCTCGCTCTGCTGGAAAGCGAGCTGAACGCCGTCCTGCGCTAAAATGTTCCGGGAAAGAATTTTGCAAACGGCTTTACAGTTTTGAGAAAAGCGAGTATACTAGTTCTGTGTTCCGGAAGTCCAAGCTGGGAAAAAAACTGGGAAAGGTGGTGTCTGAATGGACGATTTCACCCGGAAATTTAATATTGCGATGGAAAAGGACGCGGAGATTCACCACATCCTGACCACCGTCTATCAGGCATTGGAAGAAAAGGGGTATAACCCAATCAATCAAATCGTGGGCTATATTTTATCTGAGGACCCCACCTATATCACCAACCACAACAATGCCCGCACCTTGATTCGCAAGGTGGATCGAGACGAGCTGTTACAGGTTTTGGTCCGAAAGTATCTAGGCCAGTAACAAAAGTAACAAATATTTATTTTTTGAAAATCCCCTGCGGAAACAGGTGCCGTTTAAAATGCGGCAAATCCTTGTTTCCGCAGGGTTTTCTTTGCTTTTTTGTGCAATACGAAGAATATTGGGGAATATTTCCGGCAGAATCACCCAGTCGTTTCATTGACAACTCGGAAAAAATATGTTACAATTTGGTTACATTTTTTAAAGGAGTGTTTGCATGGCAGAAAGCAAAGCTACGGCCACTGAGGGTTTGATCTATAAGGGCCACCCGCTCCGTCGGGTAGACAACCTCATCTACTACGGAACGATGGCTGAAAAATATATTATTATGATGCAGATTCTGGACAGCACCCACGAGAAAGATCTCTCCGTCGCCACCAAGGTGTCCGTTCAACTGCAATTAACAGATCCCTCCCTGAAATCCCGGGACCGCGTCCTCAAAAAGAGCGAAAAAGAAGATCTGTACGCCGCTATGGACATCGCAGCCATCTGGCTGGATCGCGCCTTAGCCGGCAAGGAGAAGTAACGCTCTCCTTTCCCCCATTTTTTACAAAAGACCAGACGAAAGGAAGCGTACACTCATGACACACTTCGCAGGAAAAGCAGCCAAGGTCCTCTTCCTTGCCGGAACCCTGACCCTGCTGCTGACCGCTAACGCCATGGCTGCCGATCAGGCCGTCTCCGTGGCCTGCACCAACGGCTCTTCCCTGAGAATGCGCGCAGAGGCCTCCACTTCCGCCGGTATCGTCACCACGCTGGATAAGGGCGTGGCCGTCGCCGTTTTAAGCGACGAGACAGACGGCTGGTATCGTATTTCCTACGCCGGACAAGCCGGCTTTGTCTCCTCCGACTACCTGACCATCGATCAGGACAACCTCTTCACCACCTACGGTCGCGTTAACAGCGACGGTGTGAATGTCCGCAGCAGCGCCTCCACGGGCGGCGATGTGCTGGCCACCGTCAACACTGACGCCGCCGTCACGGTCAACGGGCTGGAAAACGGCTGGTACGCCGTCACCTGCCAATACGGAACCACCGGCTATATCCGCAGCGATTTTTTGGATCTGAGCGATACAGATCCCTCCAAATCCTCCGGTAATTCCATTGTAAGCTCAGCCAAGCAGCATCTGGGAACCCGCTACGTCTATGGCGGCTCCTCCCCCAGCGGATTTGACTGCTCCGGCTTTACCATGTATGTCTACGGACAGTTTGGCTATTCTCTGCCCCACACCGCCACCGGACAATGGCAAAGCGGCGTTGGGACCCGGGTTTGGTCCACCTCTGCCCTCCAGACGGGTGATCTGGTCTTTTTCTGCGATCCCAGCCGCTCCAACGGGAAGGCCTGCTCCCACGCCGGCATCTACATCGGCAACGGGCAGTTTATCCACGCCTCTTCCTCCCGGAGCAACGGCGTCATCACCAGCGATCTGACCAGTGGGTACTACAATACATATTTCGTGGGCGGTATCCACGTTTAATCGATTGCAATTTTGACACGGCATACGCATAGCGTATGCCGTGTTTTTTTGCGATTACGGAATTTTTTTCGAAACGCCTTGCCAACGACTTCCTTGTCTGTTATAATTCACATTTGTATGAAAAATATGAATTTAGGGGGTCTGCATATGCCCGGTGGAAAACACATGCTGGGAATGACCCAGGGAAACCACATTTTCGGCGCCGCCAAGGTCGGTGACCGAGGGCAGATCGTCATCCCGCAGGAGGCTCGCCGTTTTTTCGGCATCTCACCCGGCGACACGCTGCTGATTCTGGGAAATGAGCGCAGCGGCATTGTGGTCACCAAGCCGGAGATCCTGCATGATTTAGCTGACGAAATTTTAGGAAATGAAGAGGAACATCATGGAAATCAACAAGATTTATGAGCAGTTAGGCGTGAGCCAAGCTGTTTACCAGTACGGAGAGCAGGTTCTTCAAAATCTGCGGGACCGTTTTGACGCGATCGACCAAACGGCGGAATACAATCAGGGCAAGGTTCTTGCCGCCATGCAAAAAAATCGCGTGAATGCCACGCATTTTGCGGCCACCACAGGTTACGGCTACAACGACGAAGGGCGCGACAATCTGGAGCGGGTCTACGCCGACGTCTTTCACACCGAGGCCGCTTTGGTGCGGCCCCAGATCACCTGCGGCACCCACGCCCTCACGGTGGCGCTGTCTGCGAATCTCCTGCCGGGCGACGAGCTGCTCTCCCCCGTCGGCGCGCCTTATGACACGCTGGAGGAGGTCATCGGCATCCGGGAGAGCAAGTGCTCCCTCAAAGAATACGGCGTCACCTACACGCAGGCGGATCTGAAAGCCGACGGCAGCTTCGATTACGACGCGATCCGCTCCGCCATCAATGCACGCACCAAGCTCATCACCATTCAGCGCTCTAAGGGCTACGCCACCCGTCCCTCCTTTTCCGTGGCGCAGATCGGCGAGCTGATCGCTTTTTGCAAATCCGTGAAGCCGGATGTGAAATGCATGGTGGACAACTGCTACGGCGAATTTGTGGAGATTTTGGAGCCCTCCGATTTCGGAGCCGATATGGTAGTAGGCAGTCTCATCAAGAATCCCGGCGGCGGACTGGCCCCCATTGGCGGCTACATCTGCGGCACGCAGGAATGTGTGGAACGGTGCGCCTACCGCCTCTCTGCCCCCGGTCTTGGGCAGGAAGTCGGCGCAAACCTCGGGCTGATGCCGGCACTGTATCAGGGGCTGTTCCTCGCTCCCACCGTGGTATCCGGTGCGCTCAAGGGTGCCGTTTTTGCCGCCAACATCTATGAAAAGCTGGGGTTTGCCTGTGTGCCGAACGCCACAGAAAGCCGTCACGACATCATTCAGGCCGTGACACTGGGCAGTCGGGAGGCCATGGTGGCATTTTGCAAGGGCATTCAGGCCGCAGCCCCGGTGGACAGCTACGTCACGCCAGAGCCTTGGGCAATGCCCGGCTATGACTCCGAGGTCATTATGGCCGCAGGCGCTTTCATTCAGGGCAGCTCGATCGAGCTTTCCGCAGACGGCCCGATTCGCGCGCCCTATGCCGTCTATTTTCAGGGCGGTCTTACCTGGTATCACGCAAAGCTGGGCATTTTAATGAGTCTGCAAAAGCTGGTTGACGCCGGTCTTGCGACCCTTTTATAAAAAAATTGAGTGTGTAGGAGAAAAATTGCATGTGGTTTTGGCTTTCATTGATTGCGCTGCTCTGCTGGAGCGGCTCCGACCTGTTTTCTAAAATTGGCTGCCGGGACGCCCGGGACCCGTATAGTCATCTCAAAATGGTAATTGCCGTGGGCACCGTCATGGGCCTGCACGCCGCCTATGAAATTTTCGTCAGCGGCGCCGTCATCAATCTGGACATTTTACTCACCTATCTGCCTGTATCGCTGCTTTACATCGGTTCCATGACGTTGGGATATCTGGGACTACGTTACATTGAGCTTTCCATTTCCTCGCCCATCTGCAACTCCTCCGGTGCGCTGGTCGCCGTTTTAGC
>CAZKMN010000118.1:0-5739 GCA_964553905.1 uncultured Oscillibacter sp. | reverse complement strand
CCTGACACACCACGCAGCCAGACAGCGCCACCAATGCGTTGGAGAGGACAAGACCCAAAATTTTGATCCGCCCGCAATCCTGCGCCAGTGTGGTCACAAGCCCGGCGTTGTCGCCCACCGCACGCAGCAGCAGTCCGGATTTTGTCTGAAAATAGAGGTCCAGCAGCAGCTTCACCGCCAGCACCAGCACCAAAGAGACCACCAGCTTTCGCCCGGAGAGGCTCATGCTCCCCAGCGGCGCGGAGGAAAAAATGGTGTCCATGGAGCGATCCACCGTGAGATTGGACCCGGCGATTTGCAGGTTCACGGAAAAAAGCGCGGTGGTGGTGATGATTCCGGAGAGAAGATCCCGGATTTTCAGTCGCACGTGGAGAAAGCCGGTAAACAGCCCCGCCAGCGCACCTGCCGCCATGGAAAGCGGCAGCGTCAGCCATGGGTTCACGCCTTGCGTCAGCGCCACGGCGGTGATCGCCGCGCCCATGGGAAAGGTTCCGTCTACCCCCAGATCGGGAAAGTCCAAAATGGAATAGGTGATGTAAACGCCGAATGAGGTCAGCGCGTAAAGAAGCCCCTGCGTCAGGGTGCTGATGAATAAATCTGCCATGAAAGTGCGCTCCTTTTCTGAGATTGCGGGCAGAGGCCTTTCGAGGCCTCTGCCTGAGGGGAAAGAGGTGGAATCAGGCTCCGCAGTCCTCTGCAGTTTCCGTCACGGCTTGCGGAACGGTGATCTGCATGGCGTCGAGCGCAGCGGAATTGATAAAAAGATCGTAGCTTTTGATGATTTCATAGGGGAGGTTCTGACAGATGGCCTCGCCGGTGAGGATTTTTGCGGCCATCTCGCCGGTCTGAATGCCCAGTTTCACGTAGTCAATGCCAGCGCCGGCGACACATCCCATTTTCATCTGCTCGATTTCAGAGCCGTAGACAGGAATTCCCGCTTCGTTGGTCTTTTCCAAAATCGCGGGCAGAACCCCAACCACCGTGTTGTCCGTCAAATTGGAAAAGCAGTCAACACCGCGGGAGAGCAGAGTGTCCACGGCCTGTGTGACCTCGGATTGGGCCGTGATGCCGACGGCGTCGATGGTGAAGCCGTAGGACGCTGCCAGCTCTTCATAAACGCCGATGGAATAGATGGAGTTTGCCTCGCTGGTATTGTAGATGATGCCCACAACATCTGCCTCCGGCTGGAGCTGACGGATCAGGCTTAGCTGTCCGTCTACGGGCAGCACATCGGAGGTGCCGGTCACATTTCCGGAATCCAGCTTGGCGCCGACGGGGTCTGTAATGGCGGTAAAGACCACGGGGATGTCCTTGTCCTCTGCCGCGGCATAGCACGCCACGGCGGAGGGGGTGGCAATGCCCACCATCAAATCCGCGCCCTCTGCGGAAAAGGCCTGTCCGATCTGCGTGGCAACGGCGTCGTCAAACCCGGCGTTTTGGGAATCCAACCGAAAATCAACGCCCTCTTCCAATCCGGCGTTTTCCAGACCCTGCAAAAATCCGATGCGGCAGTTGTCCAGAGACGGATGCTCGCCGTATTGGGAGATGCCGACCAGATAGCGGGGAGCTTCCTCACCGGCTTCCGGGGCGCTTTGACCGCAGGCGGTCAGGGTCAGGGACAGGGCGCAGACGCCCAAAATAGTTTTCAGCATGTTGTTCATGATCAAATCTCCAGTCTGTTTTTGAATTTTTGGGTGACTTCCGGGGCGAGGTAACAGACAAAGACGCCATCGTTTTACAAACTGATTCATAAAGCGTTCTCCTTTCGGGCAATAAAAAAAGTCCTGTCCCAATACTGGGACAAGACATTTCAATCCTGCGGTACCACCCAAGTTGACGCAAAGCGCCCGCTCGTTTCACGTACATGCATACGTGCCGCTTGGATAACGGGTGCGGTTCCCGTCAGTCGCTACTTGCGCCGTAAGGCCGTTCGCTCTGCCCTCGCAAGGCCATTCGCCGGACCGTTCTCTGTCGCGATCCCACCATCCGCGACTCTCTGAAAGGTGACCTGCCCGGGTACTCTTCTTGCTCATCGGTTTTGTTTGATTGTGTTGCATTATACTGAGGGCACGGAAAAATGTCAAGGGCCAATTTGCACAAAGCGGCGGAGAAAAGGAACAGGGGGGGTGCGGAGAACCTGCCTCCACACTCCCATTTTTCAGGATAAAAGCACCTGATCCGTCTCTTCCTGCACTCCGGCGACCTGCGCGAATTTTTCCAGAAGCTGCGCCTTGGTGAGCCGCTGTTTTTCCTCACCCTCGATGTCCAGAATGATGTGGCCCTCATTCATCATGATGAGCCGGTTTCCGTGCCGGATCGCGTCTTTCATGTTGTGCGTAATCATCATGGCTGTGAGGCCGTTTTCCCGCACGATCTGATCGGACAGCTCCAGCACCTTGGCGGCGGTGGCGGGGTCCAGCGCCGCAGTGTGCTCGTCCAGCAACAGCAGCTTCGGCTTTTGTAAGGAGGCCATCAGCAGCGTCAGCGCCTGCCGCTGTCCGCCGGAGAGCAGACCGACCTTGGCGGTCATGCGATCCTCCAGCCCAAGCCCCAGAATTTTCAGCTTTTCGTGGTATTGCTCTTTTTCCGCCCGCGTCACGCCCCAGCGAAGCCCGCGCTTTTGACCGCGGCGGGTGGCCAGAGCCAGATTTTCAAGAATCTGCATGTTGGGGGCGGTGCCCATCATGGGGTCTTGAAAGACCCGGCCGATGTACCGGGCCCGCTGGAATTCGGGCAGACCGGTGACGTTCGCGCCGTCGATGAGGATGGCGCCCTCGTTAACGGGCCATACGCCTGCCACGGCGTTGAGCATGGTGGACTTTCCCGCGCCGTTGCCGCCGATGACCGTGACAAAGTCTCCGGCCCGGAGATGGAGATTCAGATCCTGCAAGGCACGTTTTTCGTTGATCGTGCCGGGGTTAAAGGTCTTTGAGACATGTTCGATGTCCAGCATATCACACCTCTCCTTTCCGCGCCTCAGCGCCGCGCTTTCCCGCCAGCTTGAAAGAGCTGCGGGCTTGGCTTTGCAGATAGGGCACAGCCAAAAATCCGGCCACGATGACGGCGGTGAACAGCTTGAGATCGTTGGAATTCAGCTTCAGCCACAAAATGACGTTCATCACCAGATAGTAGACGATTCCGCCCACAACCACAAAGCTCAGCCGCACGGCAAAGTTGCAGCCCTTGCGGAAAACGGCGTCGCAGAGGACCTCTCCGATGATGACCGCCGCAAGGCCGATCACGATAGAGCCGCGTCCCATGTTGATGTCCGCAAAGCCCTGATATTGCGCCATCAGACCGCCGGAAAAAGCCACAAGACCGTTGCTCAAGGCCAGTCCCAGCACCTTCATGAAGTTGATGTCGATGCCCTGCGCCCGGCTCATATTGGGGTTGGAGCCGGTGGCGCGCAGCGCGCTGCCCTGCTCGGTGCCGAAATACCAGTATAGGACCGCGATGAGGATCGCCGCCAGAAAAAGCCCCTTCCAGATCGCGGAGGGCACGTTTCGCATGGTGATGAGCAGGTTAAATTTGTCAGGGTTTGCGGATTTGTTAGCCGCCATGCCCATAATACGCAAATTGATGGAATACAGAGCGAATTGCGTCAAAATACCTGCCAAAATGGCGGGAATGCCCAGCTTCGTGTGCAAAAGACCGGTGACTGTTCCGGCCAAAAGACCGGCCAAAATCGCGACGAGCAGCGCTGCCCAGGCGGGCCAGCCCGCAAGAATCAGCATGACGGTCACTGCGCCGCCGGTGGTGAACGAGCCGTCCACCGTCAGATCGGCTACATCCAGCAGCCGAAAGGTGATGTAAACGCCAAGGGCCATCAGCCCCCACAGGACCCCCTGCGCCACGCTGCCGGGCAGACGACTGACCAGATTCGGCAAACTCAGGGACGCAAAATAAGCCGCAAGATTCATGAACGTTCTCCTCGTTTCTCTTCTTTGGTGCGTTTGACGGCAGAGGCGTGCGCCTTGCCGGTCCATTCCGTGCCATCAAACGCGGCCCCACTGGGAGCGGACCCTCTCCGGGGCGCGATGCCCCGGAGAGCGGAAAAATCAGCCTTCGATGGCGGTGTAACCCTCGGGAATGGTGACGCCCAGAGCGTCCGCCAGATCGGCGTTGTATTCCTTGACGGGGTTTGCGTAGTAGCCGATGGGCATGGTGGAGATGTCGGCTTCACCGGTCAGGATTTTGACCGCCATTTCGCCGGTGGTGCGACCCAGCTCATAGTAGTCGATGGAGAGTGTGGCCACGCCGCAGCCGGAGCAAATGCCCTCCTCGCCGGCCACGATGGGCACGCCTGCGGGCTGGGCCACGGAGTTGATCGTCTCCGTGCAGGAGGCGGCGGTGTTGTCGGTGGGGATGTAGAGAACGTCGCTTTCAGAGCAGGCGGTGGTGGTCACGGCTGCAACATCGTTGGAGTCGGAGAAGGTGTATACGCGGACAGTCGCGCCAGCGTCCTCCAGAGCGGCTTGAACCACATCGGACTGATACACGGAGTTGGGCTCGCCGGAGCAATAGAGAATGCCCACATTTTTGGCGTCGGGGAACAGCTCTTGAATCATGGCGGCCTGCTGGTCCAGCGGCGCCAGATCGGAGGTGCCGGAAATGTTTCCGCCCACAGTGCCGTTGAAATCGTCAATGCTCAGCGCCACGCCGTATTCCGTGACGGCGGTGCCCAGCACCGGAATGGTGCCGGTGGCGGAGGCGGCGGCCTGCAAGGAGGCGGTGGCGTTGGCTAAGATCAGATCCACCCCGCCGGAGACGAAGCCGTCGCAGATGGTGGAGCAGGTGGCGCTGTCGCCTGCGGCGTTGCCCACCTCAAAGGTAACTGCGTCGCCAAAGGCTTCGGTCAAAACATCCTGAAAGCCCTTTGTGGCGGCGTCCAACGCGGGATGCTGCACCAGTTGGCAGATGCCGACCGTGTAGGTCTGCTGCCCGGCGGAGGGTTCTTCGGTGGGCTGCACGGCAGGTTCGCCTGCTCCGCAGGCAGCCAAACTCAGGGCCATCGCACCGGCCAAAGAGAGAGCAAGTACATTCTTTTTCATTTCAAAAATCCCCTTCGATACACAAAAATATTAAAAAAGCGGCCCTGTCCTTACCGAACAGGGCCGCTTTCCATACAAAGTAAAATGGGAGGCGTCAATTCTGTTTCAGCCGGGACGATCGTCCTATTTGGGTATGCAGAAAACGGCCCGCAAAGCGGACCTCGGTAAAGTAATAGGAGCCCAATAAGGCAAGTGTATTCATTCGCATGTTGGGAGCTCCTTTCTGCCGTTCGGCTGGTTTCATTGATTACTTTCATAACATACAGCTTTAAAGAAATAAAGTCAACCGTCATTATTGACAAAATAAAGAGCTGCGCGCCGCCTGCTTTGCCAAAATTGCCCGGAAAAAACGCCGCAAAGGGCTGTCCTGCAAAAAAATCGGGGTTTCGGCAAAATATAGCGTTTGTGCCTTTGAGGGAGGTTGGACGGGCGTTGACTTTTCAAAAAGCGGGTGTTATATTGAACACATCATTTGGAAATGCTTTGGCGGCGGTTTGCGGCATTTACCGCAAAGCCACAATCGAACAGGCAGCGACACCGCGGATCGTAGCTAAAAGTCCCGAAAGAGACAAGGGGTTTTTAGCCGCAAAAATGGTCCGACGGTGGTTTTTTTATGTTGAGCCGCGGGCGACTTTGCGCGAGGGGGCGATGAAAGACGAGACGCATGGGAAAGGGAAGGTGAGCGGTA
>CAZKMN010000117.1:0-5757 GCA_964553905.1 uncultured Oscillibacter sp. | reverse complement strand
TGGTCAAAGCCCAGCGCCGTGAGCTCCCGCGCCTGTTTTTGCGCGGCGGCAGTCAAGGTCACGCCATCGGCATGATATACCTTTTGTGCAATGGCTGTGAGCTTTTCCTCAATGCTGCCCGTCAATTCATAGGCGTAGTGGAAGTGGTTGGGCTGCTCGCAAAGGCGCAGCACTTCCTCTGCCAAAGCAACGCCGCCGGCTCCGCCTTTGGCCCAGACCTCAGACAGCGCCACCCGGACGCCCAGCTCGCGGCAGCGCGTTTCCACCAGCGCCAGCTCCGCGGCGGTGTCCGTCGGAAACGCATTGATCGCCACCACGCAGGGAAGCCCGTATACCTGCGTAATATTTTCCACATGCCGCAGCAAATTCGGAAGTCCGCGCTCCAGCGCCTCCAGATTCTCCGTCCCCAGATCCGCCTTTGCCACACCGCCGTGATTTTTCAGCGCCCGCACCGTAGCGACCATGACGACAGCCGCAGGCGTCAGTCCGGCAAACCGGCACTTGATATCCAAAAACTTCTCCGCGCCCAAATCCGCGCCGAAGCCTGCCTCTGTAACCGTGTAATCGGAAAGGCGCAGCGCCATGCGCGTTGCCATCACCGAGTTACAGCCATGGGCGATGTTGGCAAACGGCCCACCGTGGACAAACGCAGGGGTCCCCTCCAGCGTCTGCACCAGATTGGGCTTGAGGGCATCCTTCAAAAGCGCCGTCATAGCGCCCTCCGCTTTCAGGTCGTGAGCGGTAACCGGTCGACCGTCAACCGCATAGCCCACCACGATCCGTCCCAGTCGGGCCTTGAGATCCATCAGATCCGACGCAAGGCACAAAATGGCCATGACCTCGCTGGCAACCGTGATGTCAAAGCCGTCCTCCCGGGGGCAGCCGTTGACCTTTCCACCCAGCCCGTCCACGATGGAGCGAAGCTGACGGTCGTTCATATCCACCGCCCGACGCCATGTGATGCGCTTGGCGTCGATCCCCAGCTCGTTTCCCTGCTGAATATGGTTATCCAGCATGGCAGCCAGCAGGTTATTCGCCGCGCCGATGGCGTGAAAATCCCCGGTAAAATGGAGGTTGATATCCTCCATGGGGATGACCTGCGCCCAGCCGCCGCCAGCCGCGCCGCCCTTGACGCCGAACACCGGGCCCATAGAGGGCTCCCGCAGCGCCACGCAGGTGTTTTTCCCCAGCTTCCGCAGCGCATCCGCCAGACCCACCGTGGTGGTGGTCTTTCCCTCTCCCGCAGGCGTGGGGTTGATGGCAGTCACCAAAATCAGCTTTCCGTCCGGACGGGACGTCTCCCGCAGCAGGCGGGGATCTACCTTGGCCTTTGCAGAGCCGTACAGCTCCAGATAGGTCTCCGAAATGCCGGCAGTTTTCGCAATCTCGGTAATGGGTCTGGGGGTACAGGACTGCGCGATTTCAATATCACTCTGGTAGTGCATGGCAAAACCTCCATCTTCCTTGTTGAAAGGTAGTACTTTCGAAAGCACTATACCATGAAAACAGCTTTGAAAAAAGAGAGCATTTGCACAAAAACTTTCCCGGTCCGGGCGTAAAATCGGGTATTCCGGTGAACGTCCAGTCAGTGCTCAAACTTGTCAATGCTGACTTTCAGGCAGTATTCTCCCTTGAGCGCTTGCAGCGCAGCGAAGCGCTCCGTCTCGCAGTGGCGCCGCTGGAGCGCCGGGTCCGTCCAACTCTCCACCAGCAGCAGGGCATCGGGGTCCTGCGCGTCAAAGAAATAATCGTACTTTAAATTGCCCTCTTCGGCAATGGAATTTCCCCGCACGCCAAGGGCACAGAGCTCTTTGTAAAACGCCTCTCTCTGTCCGGGTTTCACATGATACGTCACATTCCAAGTCAACATGGGTCGTTCCTCCTTATTTTCTTTCATCGATTCCGTCAGATGCAGCAGATCCGCAGGCAACGGCGCGGTCAGTCTCAGCAATTCTCCGGTGACCGGATGGGTCAGGGACAGCGCATACGAGTGGAGCGCAGGCCGTGCGATCAGCGCCGGGTCCTCCCTGCCGTAGAGCCAGTCTCCCGTCAGCGGGCATCCGATGGACGCCATGTGCAGGCGGATTTGATGGGTCCGCCCCGTCTCCGGCATCAGCTTTACCAATGAGCGCTCTTTGGAAGAGGCCAGCACCTCATAGCGCGTTCTGGCCGGCGCGCCGTCGGGCCGAATGCAGCGGCGAACGGCAGACGTCTCGTCCCGACCAATGGGCAGATCGATCACGCCTTTCGTTGGGGAGGGGCATCCCTCGCACACCGCCATATATTCCCGGTAAAACTGCCCGGTATGCAGCGCCCGGCGCAGCAGATCATGGACATAGCCGCTTTTTGCCACCACCATGAGCCCCGTGGTCCCCTTGTCCAGACGGTTGACCGCATGGAAGAGAAAATTGCTCCCCCGTGTATAGGCCAGCGCCCCCGCCACCGTAGGCGTATCTGGCAGGAAATTGGAGACATGAGCCGTCATACCCGCAGGCTTGTTGACAACCAGCAGATGTCCGTCCTCCCAGACGATGGGCAACTCCCAGTCGCCCGGCACGGCAAGCACGCGTGGCGGGCGCTGATCCCCCGTCTCCACCTGTAAAAGATCGCCCTCCGCGAGAACCCGAGTGGTGCGGCTGCGAACGCCGTTGACCAGAATTCCCTGCTCTGCCCGCGTCAATCTGGAAATTGCACGGGAGGAAAAGTGCAGGCCCGCTTTCAGCAGATGCCGCACAGTGCCGTCTGCAAACTCCGCAGATACCGTCACGGTGATCGTCTCCATGCACTCCCCTCCCTTTCCACGCCAAGAATAGCACAAAAAACGGAATCTGCATAGCCAACAGGTCAAAACTGTGGTAGAATTATTTTCTAAATCATAGATCAGGAGGCGCTTCATGCTGTTATCCGCGGAGCATCTGTCCATCAACTTCGGCAGTCGCCAGCTTTTGGAGGATGTGAATTTTTATTTAAACGAAGGGGACAAAACCGGCATCATCGGCATCAACGGAACCGGAAAATCCACCTTTTTAAAGGTGCTGGCTGGGCTCACGGAGCCGGACGCCGGCACCCTCTTTCGCAACCCCAACGTGCAGGTGAGCTTTCTCTCCCAAAATCCCGTCATGGACGACCGCGCAACGGTGCTGGAGCAGGTTTTCCTGCATCAGCCCGCCGAATTTCGCCAGATCAATGAGTATGAGGCCAAATCCATGCTCAACCGGCTGGGTCTATCGGACATGTCACAGACCGTGGGGACCCTCTCCGGCGGTCAGCGCAAACGCGTGGCGCTGGCTGCGGCGCTGATCCACCCGTCGGATGTGCTGATTTTGGACGAGCCCACCAACCATCTGGACAGCGACATGGTCTCCTGGCTGGAGGATTGGCTCCGCCGCTTCAAGGGTGGAATCATCATGGTGACCCATGACCGCTACTTTCTCCAGCGCGTGGTGAACCACATCACGGAGCTTTCCCGGGGAAAGCTCTATCACTACGAGGCCAACTACTCCAAATATTTGGACTTGAAAGAGCAGCGCGCGGAAATGGCGGAGAGCACCGAGCGAAAGCGCCAGTCCATCCTCCGGGTGGAGCGGGAATGGATCATGCGAGGCTGTCAGGCCCGCAGCACAAAATCCAAAGAGCGCATCGCCCGTTACGAAACCCTGATGGAGCAAACCGCCCCTGAGACGGACGAGGCGGTGGCACTGTCCGCGTCCTCCAGTCGTCTGGGCAAGAAGATCATTGAATTGCATGATGTCACCAAGGGCTTTGACGGAAAAACCGTGGTGCAAAATTTCTCCTACCATCTTCTGCGGGACGATCGCGTGGGGATCGTGGGATGCAACGGCGCAGGAAAATCCACTTTGCTGCATCTGATTGCCGGAGAATTGGAGCCGGATAGCGGCAGCGTTGAAATCGGCGCCACCGTCAAAATCGGGCACTTTTCTCAGGAGGGTCGGGAGCTGGATCTAAACCAGCGTGTCTATGATTTCATTCACGACATTGCCGATGAGGTCAAAACCGACGAGGGCACCTTCACCGCCAACCAGATGATGGAGCGATTCCTCTTCCCCGGTGATCTCCAGTCCGTGCCGATCGGACGGCTCTCCGGCGGTGAGCGGCGGCGGCTGTATCTGCTGTCCATTTTGATGTCCGCGCCCAACGTGCTGCTGCTGGACGAACCCACAAACGATCTGGACATCACCACCCTCTCCATCTTGGAGGACTATCTCCAGAGCTTTCCCGGCCCCATTTTGGCCGTATCCCACGACCGTTTCTTTTTGGATAAACTGGCGGACTCTATTTTTGAGGTACGCGGAGGCGGGGAGATTGCCCGCTACACCGGCAACTGGTCAGACTGGGCGAAAAAGCGCAGAGAGATCGATGCGCCTGCCGACGTCGAAAAGCCAAAGGCCACGCAGGATCGCCCACGGGAGCGAAAGCTCAAGTTTTCCTACAAGGAGCAGCGGGAATTTGAGACGATCGACGCGGAGCTTGCATCGCTGGAGGAAGCGCTGGCGGCCTGCGTCGCCGCCCAAAGTCTCTGCGGCAGCGATTATGTCCGCCTTCAGGAGCTGCAAGCACAGCAAGCCGAGCTGGAAGCAACGCTGGAAGCACGTACCGAGCGGTGGATGTACCTCACAGAGCTTCAGGAAAAAATTGACGCGCAGTCCTGAAATTCTCCAGAAAATAGGTGACATGCCTCCTGATTTCTGCTATACTGGCAAGGTACTTTTTGCTTGGTTACGAAACATTATCTGGAGGAAAGCAGCCCATGGATTTAAAATCCTCAAGTAAAAACAATATTGAGGCCATCCGAAAGGAATACCATCGGATTGACGCCAAATGGCTGCACATGCAGTACCACCTGATGCTCTGCCTTGTGATTTTTACCACAGTCGTCGAAGCCGGGATGTTTTTTGTCTTGCGTCACCTGAATCTCATCGCCACCTCAGAAAAGCTCTATCTTTTAAAATATTTGCTGACGCCCTTTGTCTGCAATGCGGTGATGGCTCTGCTGGCCTGCTTCGCCATGCAAAGTCGCTGTCTGAGCGACAAGCGCAAAATCTATCTCCTTTCGTTTTTATTCTGCACGATGGCGTTTGTGATCTATTCGATCCACTCCATCTTTCCCACGCTATTTGCGATTTTTTCCATTCCCATGATTTTTACCATCGTATACGGCGATCAGCGTCTCACCGCCATAGTCGCTCTGCTCTGTCTCGCCGAAAAAGCCGTCTCGGATCTGTTCGTTTTTTGGGATCCTGAGCGCGCCAGCGTTTTGGCCACCAGCGCCTCCGCTGCGAATTTTGGGATTTCTCTTGGAATTCTGGCCATTGTATACGGGATTTGCGGCTTTATGATTTTAGTGGAGCGGGAGAAGAGCGAGGTTGCCATCAATCTGGAGCAGGAGCGCCAGCACTATCAGACCGAATCCATGACCGACCAGCTCACCGGCGTTTGGAATCGGCAAGCCCTGCGGCTTATGTTTTCCAAGATGGAGCTAGAGCGTCAGTCCCAGCGCTTTTTTCTGGCCATGATCGATTTGGACGACTTCAAAACGCTGAACGACACTTACGGGCACAGTCAGGGCGACCGCTATCTGCGCGCCATGGGGCAGGTCCTGCTGGATCTCTCCAACGATCAGGTCATCCCCTTCCGCTTTGGTGGAGATGAATTTTGCCTCGTGTTTTCCAACTGTGACCAGAATCGGGTGTGCGGCGCCTGCCGCACCATTCAGGAATGCTTTTCCCGGACGGCGGT
>CAZKMN010000116.1:5338-5786 GCA_964553905.1 uncultured Oscillibacter sp. | reverse complement strand
GTAACACCTCTTTCTGATTACTGCCGGGAACAATGCCGGGATGGTTGCCGGAGGGAATTCCCGCACATTTTTGCGCCCGTTTACATCGCCGCCGCCGTGATCAAGAGCTTTGGAAATTCGTGCAAACGTTTGCGTTTTCCTAGTTCCATTATAAGGAGGTTTTCCTCTATTTGTCAATTGATCGATTCTCTAGTTTGCTGGGATTTTTTTATACACTTTCACAATTCTCGCAAAAAACAGACGACTTTTCAGGTCTATTTTTCGTGACTTTGCTGATTTTTGTGAGCATGCTGTTAAGGATATGAAGAGCGGAGCGCACCGGCGGTTTCAAACTGGGCGGCATACAGCCGTTTGTAGGGTCCATCCCACTCCAAAAGCTGGCGGTGCGTGCCCTGTTCCGCCACGCCGCCCTGCTCCAAAACCAGAATGCAGTCCGCATTTTGCACGG
>CAZKMN010000116.1:0-5328 GCA_964553905.1 uncultured Oscillibacter sp. | reverse complement strand
TCGACCACGGCGCAGATGCTCCATGGCAAGGCTAATCTCTCCCTCCGTCTCCGTGTCCACATTGGAGGTGGCCTCATCCAAAATCACCACGTCCGCCTCCGTTAAAAAGCAGCGGGCGATGGCTAAAAGCTGGCGCTGTCCCTTGGAAATTCCCGCGCCGCCATCGGTCAGCACGGTGTCATATCCCGCCGGCAGGGACTGCACAAAGCGGTGGATCCGGGCGGCCTTCGCCGCAGAGACGATTTGCTCTCTGGTGGCGTCCGGCGCGCCGTAGGCAATATTTTCCGCAATGGTCCCGCCAAAGAGCCAAGTATCTTGCAGCACCATGGCCAAACGGCGGCGCAGGCCGTCCCGCTCATACTGCTCCAGCGGGATGCCGTCAATGGTAATCCGGCCGTTTTGAGGCTGGTAAAAGCGCAAAAGCAGGCTCACCAGCGTAGTTTTCCCGGCGCCGGTGGGCCCCACCACCGCCGTCAGACTGCCTGCGGGGATGTGTGCGGTGAACCTTTGTAGCACCGGTCGGTCGGGATCATAGCCGAACGTCACGTTGGAAAAATCGATTTCACCCCGCAGCGCATCCGCCGTGGCAGCGCCGGTCTTGTCTTCCGGCTTTTCATCCAAAAGCTCCAGCACCCGCTCTGTTGCCGCAGCAGAGGCTTGCAGCTCGCTGAGCAGATTGGCGGCCTCTCGAATGGGGCCGGAAAATTTTCGAGAATAGAGCACGAAGGAGGACAGCGCTCCCAGCGTCAGTGCGCCGTTCCAATAGAGGAGCGCGCCGAACACGCTGATGGCAGCCAGAGAGAGATTGTTGATGAAATTGACCGACGGGCCCAGCGCCGTGCTGGATCGGTCTGCGCGATAGTACGCCTGCGATGCCTCGTCGTTGCGGTCAGAAAACTGGCTGAGATCCTCCGCCTCCACGCCGTATGCCCGCAAGGTGCGCTGGCAGCCGATCCGTTCCTCGGCAAAGCCGTTCAGCTCCCCCAGCTTTTTGGAGCGCAGGCGAAAGAGCGGATGGATGCGCTTCATTTGAAAGCGGGTGAGCAGCACAGAGAGCGGAACCGTCACCAAAAACACGCCGGAGAGCGCCGGGGAGAGAATCAGCAGCATGACAAAGGACCCCGCCACCGTCAAAAAGCTGGTACAAATTTGAAGCAGGTCCGAAGAAATTGTGGCGTTGATGGTGTCCACGTCGTAACAAATGCGACTGATGAGATCGCCGGAGGGATGCTTGTCAAAATACTCCACGGGCAGCTCGCTCATGCGCTCAAACGCCGCCCGGCGCAAATCGTGGGACACGGACTGCCCCACGCGAATTAGGCCCGTGGACACACTATATTGTATGGCTGCGGACAAAAGATAGCACCCCAGCATCCCGCCGCAGCAGCGAAACACCTTGGGAAAATCCACCCCGCCGGGTCTGGTCCCCACGGCGTCCAGCGCCCAACCGGACAAAAGCGGCGCGGTCAGCGCCAGAAAGTTGGTCAGGCACACCAGAACCAGCAGCAGGAGCAGTCGCCATCCGTAAGGCCGCAAAAACCGCCCCAATCTCCGTAACAAGCCCTGTTTCATTCCGCCATCCCTCCCATTTGAAGCTGAGCCATTCGCTGATACCGCTCGCACTGCTCCAAAAGCCGGGCATGGGTGCCCTGAGCGGCCACACGTCCTTCCTCCAGCACCAAAATGCAGTCCGCCGCCCGCAGGGAGGCAATGCGCTCGGAGACTACCACCAGCGTCATGCCCGGACAGTCCCGGCGGATGGCGGCGTGGAGATCTGCCGCGGTCCGGTAATCCAAAGCGCTGTCGGCGCTGTCCAGCACCAGAATCTGCGGCGCGCCTGCCAGCGCCCGGGCAATCAGAATCCGCTGGCGCTGCCCGCCGGAGAAATTTGCGCCCCGCAGATCCACGTGTGTCCCCAGTCCCTCCGGCAGACGGGAGATAAATTCCCACGCCTGAGCGGTCTTTGCCGCAGCGATCACCCGTTCCCGGGGAATGTTTCGCAGAAACGAGATGTTTTCCTCCACCGTATCAGAAAGCAGCGTGTCGTTTTGAAACGCCGCTCCGAATGCCTGTTTCCGCCACGTGGGAGATGTGCCGCGCACATCGATTCCCCCCACATAGACGATTCCCCGGTCCGCGTCATACTGTCGCAGCAGCAGACTCACCAGCGTGGTCTTTCCGCAGCCTGTCGGCCCCAAAATTCCCAGCATTCCGCCTTTGGGGAGCGAAAACGTGATGTCCTGCAAGTCATTTTCCACACCCAAATAAGAAAAGGAGACCCGCTCCATAGCCAACTCCGCGTCTGTCGTTTGGGGAGACGCCTTTTGCGCCTGCTCCTCCGGCAGCGTTAAAACCTCCTCAATGCGGCGCGCCGAGGCCACACCCTTGCTGAGCTTCACAAAAACCTTGGCAATGCCCAGCGTGGCAGATTGGATCAGCGTGAAATAGGACAAAAAGGCCACGATCTGTCCCGCCGGCATCTGTCCGGTATTCACGCGAAACGCGCCCAGCACCACCACCAGCGTCAGTCCGGTGTTCAAAAGCAGGTCCGTGACGGGGTTTGCGGCAGCCATGACCCGACCGGCGGCTTCCTCCGTACGCCGGGCCGTCTCGTTGGCCTCTTCAAAGCGGCGGCGCTCCCGCCCCTGACAGGCCAAGGCCTTGATGACCCGGACGCCGGAGGCGTTTTCCCGCAGGATACGAACCACCGTATCCACCGCCGTTTGCGCCGCCGTATAGAAAGGGACGCCCCGGCGTGTTACCACATAAATTGTAAAAAAGGTCAGCGCGCACACCGCAAGCTGAACCAGCGCCAGTATGGGCTCCATGAAAAAAGCAACCACCAGACCGCCCAGCACCAGCAGCGGCGCACGAATGCCGCCCCGCTGGACCTTATCAAACATCTGGTGGACATGATAGGTGTCGTTGGTCAGCCGGGAGATCACGCTGGATTCGGAGAGGCGATCCATCTGAGCAGCAGACAGGCGGCTGACCCGACGATATAAATCTGTACGCAGCGTGCGGGTCACTTCCATGGAAACCCACGCCGCCATGCGGTTTGCCGTGATATTGCAGCCTGCGGCGAGAAAGGCCAGCAGCGTCATGGCACCGCCCACCAACCAAATGCCCTGCCGATCTCCAGACGGAACCAGCACATCGATCACATGAGCCAGCAGCAGGGGCAAAATCAGCTCGCAGATCGCCGCCGTGAATTTAATGGTGACGCCGCAAGCCACCCGTTTTCCATAGGGTCGCAAATAATTCAGCACGGTATGCATTGCTCTCTGCCCCCCGCTCAAACGTTTACATTCTTAAAAAAAGAATACCACATTCCAATATGAAGTCAACGATTATTTAGTTGCTTATTGCAACTTTATCCGTTTTGAATGCGTCGTAAGACCGTTTTTGTGTAAATTGCGCTAAAAAGCGCGGCGCATTTCAAAAAGATTCCCATCAAAACGCCCATTGACTTTTGCGTGCAAGCCCGCTACAATTAAACACACTTCACCAATGCAAATTCTGAAAGGAGCCAACCGTCATGATGTCTGCTGCTATGTACATGAACTCTCATATGAACCAGTCTACGTCTATGGCGCAGGCTTCTTCTTGCGCGCCTCATTCTGCCGCTCATACTTCTATCGCTCTGTCCATGGACGCCATTTTTATGGCGTCCATTATTATTTGCGCCCTGATTCGCATTTGCACCCTGATTAGCCTGCTGGCCATTCTGGGCATTTCCCTGCTGATTCTGGTCGTACTGGTAGTCATTCTGGTGCATCATCCTCGCAGCCCCAAGAGACGAATGTGTGCTTAACTGTGGTACAGTAAAGCGGCTCCGCTCTTGTGGCGGAGCCGCTTTTTTGTATAAATTGATCGAAAAAGGAGAACTCATAATGAAAAAGAAATTTGTCAGCTTTGCCTTGGCCGCCGCCATGGTACTCGGCTTGACCGCCTGCGGTCAAAGCGCCGAAGCCCCTGCCGACTCCGGCGAAAACGCCTCCGGCTTTAAGCTTGGCGTGATTGGGCCCCTCTCCGGAGACGCCGCAATCTATGGGCAGGCCGTTGCAAACGGCGCCAAGATCGCCGTGGACGAAATCAATGCCGCCGGCGGCGCTGTCCAGTTCCAGTATCAGTCCGAGGACGATGTCGCCGATGGCGAGACCTCTGTCAACGCCTATAACACGCTGAAGGACTGGGGCATGCAGGTTTTGGTAGGCCCCACCACCACCGGCGCATCCATCGCGGTTTCCACCAAGGTTTTTGAGGACCGCCTCTTCGCGCTCACTCCCTCCGCCTCCTCCACCGACGTGATCGACGGCAAGGACAACATGTTCCAGGTCTGCTTCACCGACCCCAACCAGGGCACCGGCTCCGCTGACTACATGGCTGAGCACATGGCTGGCGCCAAGGTCGCCGTCATCTACCGTAACGACGACGCTTATTCTCAGGGCATCCGCGACACCTTTGTGGCGCAGGCTTCTGCCAAGGGTCTGGAAGTTGTCTACGAGGGCACCTTCACCGCGGATACCGCAACGGACTTCTCCGTGCAGCTCACTGCCGCGCAGGGCGCTGGCGCTGACACCGTGTTCCTCCCCATCTACTATCAGCCTGCCTCTGTGATCCTCAATCAGGCCAACGCCATGGGCTACGCTCCCACCTTCTTCGGTGTGGACGGCATGGACGGCATCTTGACCATGGAGGGTTTTGACACATCTCTGGCCGAGGGCATCATGCTCCTCACCCCCTTCTCCGCAGACGCCACCGACGATCGCACCGTGAATTTTGTCAAGACCTATGAAGAGCAGTTCGGCGGTGTTCCCAACCAGTTTGCGGCTGACGCTTACGATGCGGTCTACACCGTGAAAGCCGCTTTGGAAGCCAGCGGATGCACAAGCGACATGTCTGCCGCCGACATCTGCGAAAAGATGGTCGCCACCATGCCCACCATCTCTGTGGACGGTTTGACCGGAGCCGGGATGACTTGGGATGCCAGCGGCGCCGTTTCCAAGGCCCCCATGGCCGTGGTCATCAAGGACGGCGTGTACGTGACGCCCTGACCCACAGTGTTTCAGAGATCCATCTGTCTGCCGCCTGCCGGGAGCATCCGCTCCCGGCGGCGCGGCGCGTGATCTCTATGGTGGAAATAGGGGGAGCAGCTCTTTGCCCTCCGTATTTCTGCCATAGAAACCAAACAAGATAAAAAAGAGGTGTGTTTCCATGGAATTTCTATCCTATCTCATTAGCGGTATCAGCCTTGGCAGCGTGTATGCCATCATCGCTCTGGGCTACACCATGGTGTACGGCATTGCCAAAATGCTGAACTTCGCC
>CAZKMN010000115.1:1533-5811 GCA_964553905.1 uncultured Oscillibacter sp. | reverse complement strand
TAAAAAATGAAAGTAGACACCTTTTGGGGTGTCTACTTTCATTTTACAGGTTCAACCGCCAAAAGCGGTTGGGACTTTTTTACTTTGCATATTCAATAACTTTTGTCTCCCGCAGGACATGGACCTTAATCTGACCGGGGTATTCCATTTCTTCCTCGATCTTCTTCGCCAGCTCCCGTGCAAGAATGACCATCTGGTCCTCACTGACCTGTTCGGGCTTCACCATGACGCGGACCTCGCGGCCGGCCTGAATGGCAAACGCCTTTTCCACACCGGGATACGTGCCGGTGATGGTCTCCAGCTGTTCCAGACGCTTAATATAGTTTTCCAGATTCTCGCGACGTGCGCCGGGCCGTGCGGCAGAAATAGCGTCCGCCGCCTGCACGAGACATGCCACGATGGTCCGGGGCTCCACATCGTTATGATGGGCCTCAATTGCATGGATGATATCTTCTTTTTCCTTGTACTTCCGGGCAAACTCCACGCCCAGCGCCACATGGGTGCCCTCCATCTCATGATCCACGGATTTGCCCAGATCATGCAGCAGACCCGCCCGCTTGGCAGCCTGCACATCGGCGCCCAGCTCCGCGGCCATCATGCCGGCGATGTGGCTCACCTCCACAGAATGCTGGAGGACGTTTTGTCCGTAGCTAGTACGGTAATGGAGACGGCCCAGCATTTTCACCAGCTCGGGATGCAGATTCCGCACGCCGCACTCAAAGGTGACGCGCTCGCCCTCGGCCTTGATGGTGGCCTCCACCTCGCGGCGGGCCTTTTCCACCATTTCCTCAATATGCGTGGGATGGATGCGGCCGTCGGCGATCAGCTTTTCCAGTGCCAAACGGGCGATCTCCCGTCGCACCGGCTCAAAGCAGGACACCGTGATGGCCTCCGGTGTATCATCAATAATAAGATCCACGCCGGTCAGCGTTTCGATGGTGCGGATATTGCGGCCTTCCCGGCCGATGATGCGGCCCTTCATCTCGTCATTTGGCAGGGGAACCACACTGACGGTCATTTCAGCCACCTGATCCGCAGCACAGCGCTGGATCGCCTGAGCCACGACCTCGCGGGCACGGCTCTCGCACTCTTCCTTCATGCGGGACTCCACCTCTTTGATCTTGAGGGCAGTCTCGTGCGTAACTTCCGACTCCACCTGAGAGATCAGATAGGCCTTTGCTTCCTCGGCGGTAAAGCCGGAGATCCGCTCCAGCATTTCCGTCTGGCTGCGTTTGATCGTCTGGATCTCCCCGGTCTCCTTGTCAATGGCCGCATGTTTTTGGGCCAGAGACTCTTCTTTTTTCTCAATTACCTCGGTCTTGCGGTCGAGGTTTTCTTCCTTTTGCTGCAAGCGGTTTTCCTGCCGCTGCAAATCAGCTCTGCGCTCTTTGACTTCCTTCTCATATTCGCTGCGGTTTTTTAAAATCTCTTCCTTTGCTTCCAACAGGGCCTCGCGCTTTTTCGATTCCGCACTCTTGATCGCCTCGTTGACAATGCGCGTTCCCTCTTCCTCTGCGCTGGAGATTTCTTTTTCTGAAACGTTCTTCCGGTAGCGAATGCCGAGAGGGAATCCAACGGCGCAGCCGACCACCAGCGCAATCACGCCGGTGACGATGGCTTCCATCATTGGTCTTTCCTCCTATTTGATTCGATATGGGTTTGCTGTCTATGCAAGCCGCTCAGGCTGCATGGTTCAGAAAACAATTGGTGGCGCCCCTGTCGCCTGCCAATAATTATCCTTTTTTAGTTTAATCGTTTACCGGTGGTGTGTCAAGGAAAACCGTAGATTTACACAAGAATATCTTGTGGATGCTTTTATTTTTTCTACCAGATATCGACTGACCTCACAAAACACGCTCCGGCGCAAAAAAAGGGAGGCGTCCCGATGGGACGCCTCCTTGGTAAAAGCTTATGCCACTTCGATGGCACGGACGATTCCGTCAGCGACATAGAGCGTTGCGCGATCCGCATACGCATGTGCCGTAGACAGGCTGATCCAGCTCTTGCCGGTGCTGTTGTAGCAGGGCACATCGCTGGGCACGGTATAGCTCCGTCCGCCAACAGTGACAGAGCTCTGGCCGCTCCACGCGCTGTTGGGCACGTCGGAGAGCTCTGTGAGCTGTTGCAGGCTGGAATAGCCGTCCTTCTGGCTGTTGAGCGTCACGGCCACGAAATCGCCGGTCCGGACCGCATAGCCGGTTTTCACCTTTCCGGTGGACTTTCCGTCGCCATAGACCACTTCCACTTCCGTGGAGACGTTGCCACTTTCATCCTTGGTTGTGGTAACCACGGCGCGCCCATAGTAGATCGTACCGTTTTTCACGTCACCCAGCACGATGAGATCCACTTCCCCGGCCCAGTTGGTCCGGGCATAGCTGATCTGATCTCTGGTGATGATGCCGTTGGTCAGTTGGTTGAGACTGACGTCCTGTCCGTCCCGGAATACCATCACATGCTCGCTGAGGTTTTTGCCGCCCAGCTTCCGCTCCGGCACATTCAAGTCCCCGGAAACTCCGCCCGAAAGACGGGAGAGATTCACGCTGTCCTTTTTGCTGGAGGAGATCTGGACCAACTGGCCCTTATAATTTGCTGCCTCTCCAGCCGTGATGCTGATCTTGGCAGTGCCGCAAAGCAGTTGAACTGCTCCGGAGGAGGACATAATGCCCACCGCGTTGCCGCGAGCCGCATTGCCGGTGGCTTCCACTGCGCCGGCCACCTGACCGCCGTCCGTCAGCAACAAGGTCATCTGATCGCCGGGGCGGAATTTGGACACGCTGTCCATCGCCGTAGGCAGCACGTCAAACTCGTGGCCCAGCGCCGTAAGCTTGGAGGGCTCATTGGGATTAGGCGTGCAGCTTTCATAAAAGACAGTGACACGGGTATCGCACACCCGGATGGAATTCGTGGAGGCAGAGTAGACCGCCACATCGTACTTGCGTAGATCGCCCAGAGTCGCAGGCTCGCCGTTTTTGTAGAGGCTGTAATTCGTAGAGCCGCCGGTGAGACTGTCGAATCCGGCGCTGCTGCGATCCTCATACACAACGACCGCCGCGGTTGCCGTGCTGCCGCCGCCCACAAACACATATTCCACGCCGCCGGCCTCGTTGAGATACAGCGTCACGGACGTGCCGCTGTGGAGCCAGCTATTGACATTGCCCCAATCTTCCTCTTTTCCGTTATAGAAGGTCTTGGTGGTGCTCTCCAGCGTATACTTCACGCCGCTGCTATCCACAATCTGCGTGGCGGATTTCGTTGCCAGTGTCACGGTGCGGCTGTGGCCCATGACATCCGGCACGAAGGTGAGCGCCTTGCCGCCCTTCTTTGCCAGCACCAGCGTGCCCTTATAGCCGTTGAGGGTTCCGTTGGAGATCTTGCCACTGGCAAGCTGATAGACGTCGCCGTTGGCCGTTTGAATGGCGGTCTTGCGACCGTCCGGTCCCGTGGCCGTGGACGAAACCAACATGGTATTGGCGACCGGCGTTCCGATGTTGGAAATGTAGGCGCCGCCCTCCTTCATGTCTGCTCGCAGCAAATTCAAAAAGAGACGGGCTGCCTGTCCCCGTGTCAGCGGGGCAAAGCCGTCGCTGCTGACGCCGTCCGTCAGCCCCGTGGTGGCAGCCACAGCCATATGGCCCTGAGGCCAGATGCCGCCCACCTCTTCGTCCTTATACCCCAAAAGCCGCAGCAGGATGGTCACTGCCTGTCCCACCGTGATGGTTTTTTCAGGATGGAATTTTCCGTCGGTGTTGCCGGCAATGATGGCCTTGCCCTTGGCGGCCATATTGATATACGGCGCGGCCCAGTGAGAGGGCTTTACATCCGGGAACACCGTGACGGTGCGATACTGTCCCAGAGCGTTCTCGCCGTCCATCGCATAGACAGCCATCTTACAAAACTGTGCGCGATTGAGGATCGCCTCCGGGCGAAAGCTGCCGTCGGCATAGCCGTCCAGCACGCCCAAAAGCCGCAGAGATTCCACCGCTATGGCAGTCTCCCGATCCGTCACATCCGAAAAATGAGCGGTTTCCGCCGCCGCTGCCGGCAGCACCAGCGCCGTCAGCGCAAGGCTGGCCGCCAGCAGATAACTTAAAAGCCGTTTTTTCATACTCTTTCTCCCCTTTATTCTGCCCGCAGTGCTTCCACCGGCTGGAGCTTAGATGCCTTCGCCGCCGGATAGATGCCGAACAAGATGCCCAGTGCCACCGAGAGCAAAAATGCGCCCACCGTAATGCCAAACGAGGGCCAAATATCCATCTGCACCAGCATTTTTCCGGCCAC
>CAZKMN010000115.1:0-1523 GCA_964553905.1 uncultured Oscillibacter sp. | reverse complement strand
GATGGTCCCCAGGCCCATGCCGATGATGCCGCCGATGCCGCAGAGCATGGCAGCCTCGATCAAAAACTGCGCCACAATGCTCCCCCGCTCCGCGCCAATGGCCCGACGGATGCCGATCTCCCGGGTTCGTTCCGTGACGGTGACCAGCATGATATTCATGATGCCGATACCGCCAACCAACAAGGAAATGGCAGCAATGCCGCCCAGAACCATGCTCATCATGGAGGCCTGTTCATTGACGGAGTTTGCCCACTGGTTGTTGCTGTTAGCGTAGCCATTGCCGCTCTTGCCGTTATTGGTGAGGCCCGTCAAAAAGCCGCTAATCCGGGAGGTGACTTCCACAGCAGCCTCTGCCGATGCAGCCTTCACCACAAATTCGCTCATGCTGTTACCGGGGCTCAAAATGCGACTGAGGCTGTATGGAAACACCATGACGTTGTCCATGGACCAAGCAGAATCCGCATCCTTTTCCGCATAGACGCCAATGACGGTGAACGGCAAGCCGTTAATTTGCATGGTCTTGCCCACCGGATCGGCATAGTCGAAGAAGTTTTTGGCTGTTCTGGCCCCCAGAACGCAAACTTGATTGTAGTTCTTGATATCGATGTTGCTCACGTCCCGACCCTTGGCGATCTGGAAGTTGTTGCAGGTCGCGTATTGGTCGCTGCCGAAATACATCTGGGGCGGCAGGGCCAGATTTTTATCCGGGCCAGAGCTGCCGTCCAAGCTCCACATGTTTTCCTGATTCTTTTCCATGGCCTTGCTGCTTTTAGAGCCGTAGACCACGGTGGCGCTAAAGTTACCGCCGGGCGTTACGCCCGCCACCAGCTTGCTGCCCAAGGCATTGCAGTAGTTATAAAGATCCTCGAAGGCGTTTTGCCCGTTGTACATGTAGATGGACACATCGATGCGGTTCGTGCCCATGGCCTGCATTTGCGCCAGAGACTTCTGGCTCATGCCGTTGACGGTGGAGACGATGGTCATGACCGACGCAATGCCGATGATGATGCCAAGCATCGTGAGGAAGGAGCGGCCCTTTTTGCCCAGGATGGATTTAAACGCCATGCGAATGGCCTGTCGTATATTCAAAACCAATCCACCTCCTGCGCGTGGTCTTCCACGATATTGCCGTCGGTCAGCCGCACACAGCGGCGGGCAGTGGCGGCAATGCCGTTATCATGCGTGATGAGAATGATCGTGCTGCCCTCTTTGTTGAGATCCTGCAAAAACCGCAGCACATCCTGTCCCGTATGGGAATCCAGCGCGCCGGTGGGCTCATCCGCCATGATAATAGGCGGGTGGGTTGCAATCGCCCGGGCGATGGCAACGCGCTGCTGCTGGCCGCCGGACATCTCCGTGGGCTTATGCTTGATACGGTCCGCCAGACCCACCCGTTCCAGCGCCTCCAGAGCCATATCGTGGCGGTCGTCAGCGCCAATGCCCTGGTAAATCAGCGGGAGCTCCACATTTTCCAGCACCGTGAGACTTTGGATCAGATTATACTGCTGGAAAATGAAGCCGAT
>CAZKMN010000114.1:0-5886 GCA_964553905.1 uncultured Oscillibacter sp. | reverse complement strand
AAAAAATGAAAGTAGACACCTTTTGGGGTGTCTACTTTCATTTTACAGGTTCACCGAAAACATTCGGCCCCCACTTTTTTGCGTACAAACTTCTTTTTCCTGTCCGCTGTATGGAAACAGTTTTACCTTGTTTTTCCGGTAAAATATGCTATGATAGAGATATTCTACTACATAAGGAGGGCCCGTCCATGGCCAATCGTGACGTTCTGCTGGAGCAAATGAAGCACCATAGCAGCTTTTATCTCTATGAGGAATCCGTGATTCGTTCCTCCATCGACCGCCTGAAGACCAACTTCCCCGGAGCACAGTTTTTATATTCCGTCAAATCCAACCCCGCTGGTCGCGTGCTGGACTCCGTGTTTGCTCAGGGCTTTGGCGCTGACGCCGCCAGCTTGCGCGAAGTGGACTATGCCGCCCAGCGCGGCGTGCCTGCCAATCTCATCTATTTCTCCGCCCCCGCCCGTCCGGAGGCCGATCTGCGCGCCGCTTACGGACGCTGCGTTTTGATTGCAGACAGTCTCCATGAAGTGGAGACCATCGCCCGCATTGCAGGCGAGCGCGGTGAGGTTGCCGAGATCGGTCTTCGCATCAACCCGGACTTCACCTTTGCCGCAGAGCACGGAATCCCCGGAAAATTTGGCATTGACGAGCAGGCGCTCTGGCAGGCGAATCTTTCCGCCGTTCGCGTAGTGGGCATCCATGTTCACGCCAAGAGCCAAGAGCTCTCTTCCGATGTGCTGGCCCATTATTACGAGAACATGTTCCGTCTGGTGGGCCGCGTGCAGGAGCATTTGGGCATTTCTCTGCGCTTTGCCAACTTTGGCTCCGGCCTTGGCATCCCCTTTGCTCCCGGCGAAACCAACCTCGACGTGGAGGCGCTGGGCGCCCGCTTTGAAACACTGCTCGCCGATTGCCGTGCAGCCTATCCCGCGCTGCGGATTCTGATTGAGACGGGCCGCTATGTCTGCGGCAAAAGCGGAACGTATGTAACCACCGTGCTGGACAAAAAGGTCTCCTACGGCAAGACGTTCCTCCTGCTGCAAAATACCCTGAACGGTTTTTCTCGTCCGGCGGTTGCACAGATGGTCCGGGGCTTTACGGATCATCCTTTCCCCTGCGAGCCGATTTTCACCCACGTGGACGCTTCTGAGCTGCTGCCCCTGACGGACGCACAGGACACGGAGACGGTCACGCTGGCAGGCAATCTCTGCACCTCCGCTGACATCATCGCCAAGGAGATCACTCTCCCCCGCATGGAGATCGGCGACGGTCTTGCCATGACCAACGCGGGCTGCTATGCCGCCGTCATGACGCCCATGCAGTTTGCCTCTCTCACTCCCCCGGCTCAGCTTTTCTTGCAGGCAGACGGACAGGTCACCGAGGCCTAATTCATTCCGCGGGGGAAAGTTCCCCGCCAATCGTCAGACAATGGAGGTGGACGCATGCTGGATTTTTTGCGTCAGGAAGGCGTTCGTCCTGCGCTTTTAGAGGAAATTGAGCGCTTTCGCAGCACATGGCCCGCAGAGGGTGCCTTGAAAAGTCGGGTTCCACAGCCACGCTATCTCTACTACGGCAAGGACGTCTGGGAAGAGGCGATCACCGCCCTGCTGTGCGGAGAAAATCTGCTGCTTTCAGGGCCAAAAGCCACCGGAAAAAACGTGCTGGCAGAAAATCTGACCGCTGTTTTCGGTCGGCCCAGTTGGGACGTTTCCTTTTACATCAATACGGACGCGGCTACCCTGCTGGGCACGGACACCTTTTTAGACGGAGCTGTTTCTCTGCGAAAGGGGCCCATCTATCAGTGCGCCGAAACCGGGGGCTTTGGAATTTTGGACGAGATCAACATGGCGAAAAACGAGTCCCTCGCCGTGCTGCACGCCACGCTGGACTTCCGGCGGACCATTGATATGCCCGGTTACGAACGCATTCGCCTCCACGATGCAACCCGCTTTATCGCCACGATGAACTACGGCTATGCCGGGACTCGAGAGCTCAACGAGGCCCTCTGTTCCCGCTTTGTGGTCATCGACATGCCCGCAATCACCGCCAAGGGGCTTCGCAAGCTGTTGTTACGGGAATTTCCTGATCTGCGGGAGGGGTATGCCGATCAATTCGCAGACCTCTTTCAGGAGCTCCAGAAAAAATGCGACGGCGGCGAGCTTTCCACAAAGCCTTTGGATCTCCGTGGGCTGCTGGCTGCGGTACGCCTGATGCGTGCAGGACTTCCCTGCGGGCGGGCACTGGAGCTGGGGATTATCAACAAGTCCTTTGACAGCTTTGAACGTCAACTGGTGGAGGACGTGGTCCGCACCCGTCTGCCGGAAGATCTGACCGCAGAGGCGTTGTTTTTCTGATGGATATTCCCGAATCCGAAAAGCGCCGTGCGCGGAATCTCATTTGGAATGCAGCAGCGGAATATGGCTTTGAGCCGGATTTTAAGGCTTATGACGAGACGGGAAAAGCCGATCTCTACTGGAACAGCGTCATCGGCGCCGTACGCAGAGCTTACGGCGCCGATGCGTTTGCTCCCCTGTTTCACAGCTTTCAGGGCTGTCTCGATGAACATTTTTACGAGCAGCTCCTGTGGCTGGGGCTGGAAAACGCGGTCTTTCAGCGGGAGGCAATCCACCGGCCCGCTCTGCCGGCCCTACGCTGGCACTACGCGCAGCATGTGCTGGAGCTGAGCCGTGCCCAACAGAACGACGGCCTGCTGGATGTGCTGCAAGCCGCGCACTATCAGCGGGCGCTGGGGCAGGACCCCGCGCTCAGTCCCCGGGACCGGGAGCTGCTGGACGCTCTGGAATTTTCCGGAAGCTGGGACGCCCAAACGCTGGACGCCAAGGCCCGCAACCTTCTTTTGACCTGGTTCCACTTTGAGCCCGGGCAAACGCAGGAGGCGCTTTTGCAAAAGAAGAAGCATTTCTTCTTTCTCCGGGGCAGAAAAAATCGGGCTAATTTACCCGCCGTACGCGGATTTGGCTACGGGTTTGGAGAGCATGTTCTCTCCAGCGGCGGAGGCGAGGACGCCGCTCCTCCCGTGCGGCGATTGACCGACCACACCGCGGCGCAAAGTGAGGCCATTCTCCGTGCTTACATTACCACCTTTTTTGGTACCCCACTCTACGAAGAACACAAGGTAAAGGCGCTGGAAAAGGAGCTCTGCGTAGACAATCACCGGGGCTGCCACCTCTATTACGCAAAGGGCGACAACGCTCTGGACCCCTCTATCCGTGGGTTTGCCGGGTCCCAGAGGCGAGCGGCGCTTCAGCAAATGGAGAAAAACCGCGCCGCATACGAAGCAAATCTTCTTCGCAATCGCAACAGCATTCTCCGCCTGAGCGCGCGCATTC
Organism: uncultured Oscillibacter sp.; assembly: GCA_964553905.1. Classification (GTDB taxonomy): domain Bacteria; phylum Bacillota; class Clostridia; order Oscillospirales; family Oscillospiraceae; genus Oscillibacter. The sequence continues at coordinate 2,536 of CAZKMN010000114.1, read as the reverse complement.
GCAACGCCATGCTGGCCTATTTGCAGCCCACAACAATTCGCACCGCCGCAGGGCAACTGGACGCCGGACGCGTGTGGCGGGGCATTTATCTCCGGGACGACCGGGTGTTCACCCGCACGCTGCAATCCGACCCCGGCGAGCTTTGCGTGGATTTGCTGCTGGACAGCTCCACTTCTCAGCTCAACCGACAAGAGACAGTGGCGGCACAGGGCTATATGATCGCGGAGAGCCTGACGCGCTGCAATATTCCGGTTCGCGTTTCCTCCTTTTGCTCGCTGAGTGGCTACACGATCCTCACGCGGTATCGAGACTATGGGGAAACCGATCAAAATCAGCAGATTTTTCACTATTTCACCACCGGCTGCAACCGGGATGGGCTCGGTTTGCGGATTTTAGGCAAGGAGATGGAGGATGCGCCCTGCGAGCATCGTCTGGTGATTCTGCTCTCTGACGCCAAGCCAAACGATGTGGTAAAAATCCGGCAGGGCGGCGGGTTTAAAGACTACGCCGACGAAGAAGGCGTTTTGGACACCGCCGCACAGGTCCGGGCACTGTTGCGAAAGGAAATTTCCGTGATTTGTGTCTTCACCGGAAACGACGAGGACATTCCCTCCGCTCACACGATTTACGGCCGGAATTTTGCCCGCATCCGCTCTTTGGATCAATTTGCCGACACTGTTGGGACCTTGATCCAAACCCAGATCCGCGCTCTATGAAGTGAATATTTTTCCAAAAAAATGCCGTGAGACAACTGTCTCACGGCATTTTATCAGCTCTTTTTAGCGGTAAAAGCGGGCGCGAAACGTCGCTTCATCCGCCCTCTCGCGATCACTCCTGCGGCACAAATTTATCCGCTGTTGCATGACAAATGGGGCAGATAAAGTCCGCAGGCAGCGTCTCGCTTTCATGGATATAGCCGCAGATGGTGCAGCGGAAGCCATTGCCGACCATAGCTCGATACACTGTGACAGTGGGCGGTGTGGATTTCCCGCGCTCCCCGAACGCCTTGAGCGTCAAAACGTTGCCGCTGCTCAAAACCTCCGCTTCCGTGACCTCGCCCACAAAGAGAATAAAGTTCCCAATTGCGAGCTGATCGACCACCTTACAGGAAATGCGGGACACCATATGCTCGCTGAGATAGGGATTCCCGGCGCTATCCGTTTTTGGTTCGAAATCTGAAAATTTATCCAGTACCCGTCCGGACTTATACCCGAACAGATCGATGATGGCGGCAGGGCAATCCGCATCGAGCAGGGTCACGCAAAAGCTGCCGGAGGACTGAATTGCCCGACACGTTTCATGGTCCCGGTTCACCGTGACGGTAAATTTTGCGGGATACGAAGATGTGGCCTGATGAAGCGAGTTCACGATGCAGCCCTGACGCTTTCCCTCGCCAACCGCCGTCAGCAGCGCCAATGCATAATCCATTTTTTCATATGCCTTCCGATCCATAGCTGCCATAAAAGTCATCCTCTCTTTTTTTAGGTTTTTTGATTGTAATATTAGGATATCATCATTTTCTAATTTTACATGTTGTATTTGCCATAGCTATTTAAAAAATTCCAGAATTTTCTGTGGACAATTGCACCGCTTTGGCGTATACTTTTTTTAATCCAATTTGACATTATTTATTTTTATAGTAAACATAAAAATATCTAATGTCTTAACATTTGATAAGGGAGTGGTTTCATGTCAGAGAGTTATGCGGGTAAAATCAACCGCAAGCTGCTGAAAAAGCGGCGCATCATCAATGCCGCCGCCGGACGAGAGCCTGCGGATTTGGTATTGAAGCACGCCACCTACGTGAACGTTTTTTCCAACGAGCTTTGTCACGGGGATCTTGCCGTGGCCGAAGGGCTGATCGTGGGCATGGGCGAATACCACGGCGCGGTGGAAATCGATATGACCGGCAAAATCGTACTGCCCGGCTTTTTGGACGCCCACATTCATCTGGAGAGCTCCCTCGTCTCCCCCAAGGAATTTGTGAAGGCCGTTCTCCCCCACGGCACCACCACGGTTGTGACCGATCCGCACGAGATTGCAAACGTCATGGGCACCGACGGTATTGAGTACATATTGCAGGCCACCGAGGGCCTCCCGGTGGACGTGCGGCTGATGCTGCCCTCCTGCGTGCCGGCGACGCCTTTGGATGAATCCGGAGCGGTGCTGGATTACCGGGCCATTGATTCGTTCTATGACCATCCCCGGGTTCAGGGTTTGGCGGAAATGATGAATTTTGTGGGCATCATCGCCGGGGACGACCAGCCTGTGGAAAAAATCGTGGCGGCACAGGCCCACCACAAAAAAATTGACGGACACGCCCCTGACTTGCAGGGCAACGAGCTCAACGCCTATGTGGCGGCTGGCGTCTACTCCGATCACGAGTGCCACGATCTGCAAGACGCCATCGCCAAGCTGGAGCGCGGGCAGTTCATCATGATCCGGGAGGGCACCGCCGCCCGCAATCTGGATGCGCTGGTGCCGCTTTTGTGCGACAAATACGCCGAGCGCTGCATGTTCTGCACGGATGATAAGC
>CAZKMN010000113.1:0-5893 GCA_964553905.1 uncultured Oscillibacter sp. | reverse complement strand
TCCCGCAGGTGAGACGGGAAATGGCGTCTTGGAACGAGAGCGTTTCGCAGGCGGCGCAGATCTTGTCCGCCAGACAGACCAGCGCGCTCTCCCAGTATTTTGGCGGCCTTAAATTCAGAGGAAACATGTGCCGGGCAATGATGTCTCGCTCAATGTCGTTCAGAGCAAAGTCCTGCCCGGCATTTTCCAGAGCTCGTCGGGCGTGGGTGAAGCCGTGCAGACGATGGCTGCGGTCGGGCACATGCCAGTCATACAGAAAATAATCATGGAGCAGCGCACCCCGCACCATCGCCCGTTCATGCACGCGCAGGTGCAGTCGCCGGGCGAGATATACACAAAGACACGCCACCCCCACCGAGTGGGCAAAGACCGTGACATGCCCGTGCTGATAGCACTGCTTTTCCAGTTGCATCCGGGTGGAGAGAAGAATGTCGCCCCCGTAGAGCAGGACTTCCTGCTCGGAATCCTTTGTCGCGTCCATTTTAGCTGCCTTTCCGGTCGGAACTCAGCAATAGGACAGGCGCTCCACGGTCCAGTCCGCGATCAACGCGGCATACCCGCGGCACACGGCCCGCCCGCTCTCTACGTCCAAATTTGCATAATTGCCGCATTCTCCGGCGCTCTTGCCGGGCATTTCGCCCTGAAATTCCGCTGCGGCGGCAAAGGCCTCCTGCAAAAGTCGGATGGCCCCCTCGCAGGAGAGCAGGCGATTGTTAAACAGGAAAAAGAATCCGGTCTGGCAGCCCATGGGTCCAAAATAGACCACAGCGTCGCGGTCCTCGGAGTTTCGCAAAAATGTGGCGATGAGATGCTCCGTGGAGTGCAGCTCCTGATTGGAAAGCAAATCGCCGGTGTTGGGCCGCTTGAGGCGCAGGTCAAAGGTCACGATGTCTCCGTCTCGGCGCGCATAATAGAGACCGGGCAGCAATTTCGTGTGGTCCACGGTAAAGCTAGAAATTTGTTCCATCTTAAACTTCCTCCTGTAACCGTTTTGCCAAGGGCAGCAGGACTGCTCCCAAATTCTCCAGAGCTTGCCCAAAATCAAAGTATTCCTCTGCCTGCTTGGAAGAAAACAGATGGTCGGACACGGATTTCAGCGCCGCAAATTTTACGCCGTTGCGGAGACATACCTGCGCGATGGCGCAGCCCTCCATCTCTACCAGTAAGGGCGAGAAGGTGTCGTGGATGAACGCGGCCCGGTCACCCCGTACGGCAAACCAGTCGCCGGTCGCCACCCGACCGGTCACGGCGTTGACGCCCATCGCGCGCAGCAGCTCCACGCACCGCTCCGGCGCCCAAGTGGGAAATTCCACCCGATTGACGGTGGAAACAAGCCCAATGGGATCGCCCACGGCGGTGGTGTCCACGTCATGCTGAACAAACTCGGAGGCCACCACCAAAGAGCCGGTGGGCAGATCGGTGGTGCAGCCGGCCACACCGGCATTTAAAATGAGGTCTACGCCGTATTTCAGGCACAGAATCTCAGCGGCCATGGCGGCGTTGACCTTGCTGACGCCTCCGGCGCAGGCTAAAATCCCCGGCGCCGGCTGAAAAAAGGGAACGCCGGAAACTGTCTCAAAGGCCTTTAGCTCCTTGGCACCCGGCAGAGCGTGGAGCTCCACGGGCATGGCAAATAACAATCCGATTTTCATAGAATGATCCTTTCTGAACGCGGAAAAGTCCATTTTTCGCATCTGAGCATATCACATTCCACGCAGTCCCGCAACCGCAAAAAACAAAGAGGGGAGAGGGCGAGTGTTCGCCCCCTCCCGCAGGAAAAGCTTATCAGTTTTTGGCGATGGAGGCGGTGTCCAGTGCGATCATCAGTTCCTCGTTGGTGGGGATCAGCAAAACCTTCACCTTCGAGTCGGCGGCGGAGATCACAACTTCCTTGCCGCGGACGTTGTTGGCGCTCTCGTCCATCTTCACGCCCATGAATTCCAAACCGGAGGCGATGGCCAGCCGCTGAGAGGCGGAGTTTTCGCCCACGCCAGCGGTGAAGATGATGGCGTCCACACCGCCCATGGCGGCGGCATACGCGCCGATGAGCTTCTTCACGCCGTAGTTGAACATATCCACGGCAAGACCGGCCCGCTCGTTGCCCTCCTTGTGGGCATTTTCCAGATCGCGGAAGTCGGAGCTCACGCCGGAGACGCCCTGTACGCCGGACTTCTTATTCAGGATGGAGACCATCTCCTTGATGTCGTAGCCGTACTTGTTCATCAAAAATTCCAGAATGCCGGCATCCAGATCGCCGGAGCGAGTGCCCATGGGCAGACCGGCCAGAGGCGTAAAGCCCATGGAGGTGTCCACGCTCTTGCCGCCATCGATGGCGGTGACGGAAGAGCCGTTGCCCAAATGGCAGGAGATCAGCTTCAGCTCCTCGGGCTTCTTGCTCAGCATGGCGGCGGCGCGGCCGGCGACATACTTGTGGGAGGTGCCGTGGAAGCCGTAGCGCCGGACCTTGTCGTTTTCGTAGTATTCGTAGGGCAGGGCATACATGTAGGCCTTGGCGGGCATCGTCTGATGGAACGCGGTATCAAACACGGCGACCTGAGGCACGTCCTTGCCCATGACGGCGGTGCAGGCGTTGATGCCGGTGATGTTGGCGGGGTTGTGGAGAGGGGCCAGAGGGATGCAGTCCTCCAGAGCCTTCATGACCTCATCGGTGATGAGAACGGATTTGTTGAAAGCCTCGCCGCCGTGGACGACGCGATGGCCCACTGCGTCGATCTCCTTCATGGAGCCGATCACGCCGTTGTCCTTGTCGACCAGAGCGTCCAAAACGGCCTGAATGGCCTCGGAATGGGTGGGCATGGCCACATCGATGGCGTCCAAGACCTTCTTGCCGTCCATCTGGGGCTTGTAGGTGAACTTGCCGTCGATGCCGATGCGCTCACAAAGACCCTTGGCCAGCAGAACACCGGTTTCGGGGTTGAGCAATTGATATTTCAGGGAAGAACTGCCTGCGTTGATGACGAGAATGTTCATGATTCACGACTCCTCTTTTTCTTTTTGGGAAAACCTTGCGACTTTCCCATAATTGAGATAAAATTAAGGGCACAACAACTTCCGCCCTATCCGGGCGGAATATGACATACTATATATTATAACAAAGATTTTGCAGGTTACAACCTGCATTTTTACCGAAATGTCATTTTTTTGTCATTAGTTAGGGGTGAAATCTGTGCAAATTGCGGGTATGATCATAGAATATAACCCTATGCACAAGGGCCATGTCTACCTTTTACACCAAACGAGAGCGCTTCTGGGCGACGATACCGCGCTGATTGGCGTCATGAGCGGGAACTTTGTCCAGCGCGGGGATTTTGCCCTGCTTTGGAAACAGGCCCGGGCCCGCGCCGCGGTCGAAAGCGGAATGGATTTGGTGCTGGAGCTGCCGCTGCCGTGGGCGGTTTCCTCGGCGGAGCGCTTTGCCGACGGCGGCGTGCGGGTGCTGGCTGCCACGGGACTTGCAACGCATCTGGCTTTTGGCAGCGAGTGCGGAGACGCGCAGGCCCTCTCTCGTTTGGCCGGGGCGCTGAGAAGTCCGGATTTTTCCCGGTATCTGAAAGACGAGCTGCTGGTGGGGGATAGCTTTGCCGCAGCCCGGATGCGTGCGGTGGCCCGACTTTTGTCACCGGAGGATGCAGCGCTGCTCTCCGCGCCCAACAACCTGCTGGGTGTGGAATATTGCAAGAGCCTGCTAAGCCACGGTTCCCGCATTTCCCCGCTGACGGTTTCACGGGTGGGCGCCCAACACGATCAGCCGCTGTCCGCCCACGAATATCCCTCCGCCACGGCGATTCGTGCGCTGCTTCGCGCGGGAGAGCGGGAGCGGGCACTGGGATTGCTGCCCCCGGCGATGAAGGCGGCTTTTGAGCGGGAGGAACAGGCAGGACGCGCTCCTGTTTTTGCCGAGACGTGTCAGCGGGCAATGCTGGCGCGCCTGCGGACCATGGAGGAAGAGGACTTTGCCGCACTGGACGAGGGGCGGGAGGGGCTCTACCATCGCCTGTTCGCCGCCAGCCGGACTGCCGCCACGCTGCCGGAGCTGCTGGCGTTGGCCAAGACCAAGCGATACGCCTATGCCCGCTTGCGGCGGATGGCCCTTTGGGCGTATTTGCACCTGACCCCGGACGATGTACCGGAACGTCTGCCCTATCTGCGGCCTTTGGCGGCCAATGAAACGGGGCGGGCACTGCTGGCGCAGATGCGAAAAAGCGCGTCTGTTCCAATTTTGACGAAACCGGCCGATGTGCGCCTTCTGGGCGAATCGGCCCGGAATTTGCTGGCGGCGGAGGCTCGGGCAACGGACCTCTATACGTTGGCCTATCCTGATTTGACTGCCGCACAGGGCGGCACGGAATGGCGGGAGGGTCCCGTTATTTTGTAGTCCGACAAGAAAAGGAGCATATTATGGGAGCAATCATCGCCCTTTTTCTGGTGTTGAGTACATTGACTGCTTGCGCCGGTGATACCATGAGCAACCTCAAAAACGACCCGTCTCAATTGCCGATTCCTCCAGAGGTCATCGTCTATATCGCGGAGACAGAGCGATATACCGATGAGATTCAGGATGACGATGGAAAAACGCTGGTGCGTTGCGAATATTCCGTTCCGATTCTGCGTACCTACCGGGCGGACGGCACCGAGATCACAGATCCGCAGACCCAGATGGAGCTGCAAGCGACGGAGATTGCAAAGACATTTAACGACAAATTTAGCGAATGGACGGCAGAGTCGGACGCGCAGAAACTGGCGCAGGACGCAAAAAATGATCGGGCTTGGCGGGAAGAGCTGGGGCAGACGTGGGAAGATGCAAACGCCTATACTGCGACACTGACCTGCTCAATCTATCAAGCTCATCAGCGTTTCTGCTTCCTACGATAGCTATACAGGCGGAGCGCATCCCAATACGCTGCTGATGAGCTGGAACTTTGACCTTACGGTGGGGACCTTTTTAAAGCCGGAGACGCTGGCGGAGGACGGACAGGAGTTTTCAGCCATGGTCCAGCAGGAGATCGTTGCACAGGTGCGGCAGCGGGCGGCGGAAAACGACCTGAAACCGGGCGAGTTTTTTTGGGAGACTTATGAGCAAATTGCCGGAGATTGGTGCAGTTATGCGGTCACCTTTAACGAGCGGGGCATGACTGTGGGGTATTCCCCCTATGAGATCGCCTGCTATGCCGCGGGAGCGCAGGAGTTTTCCATTCCCTACGAGCAGCTTCGTCCCTATCTCGGCAGCCATGGCATCGAGCTTTTGGACTTGCAGGAAACTGAGGAGTGAATCAAAACGCCACGCATGGACAGCGCTTGTCCGTGCGGGGCGTTTTTTTGCATAGTTTCGGGAAAAGAGATTTGTGCTTCTGTCTGAATTATGGTACACTGTCCGAAAGAATTTTTGCGGGAGGAAGTCCATGAAACGCTGCTTTATTTTTGCCGCAGGCACGTATTACGGCCTTCGTCAGGTACCTCAGCCGGAGGATCTGATTCTGGCGGCGGACGCCGGATACCGGATCTGCGTGCAAGAGGGCTTGACGCCCAGTTTGCTTCTGGGCGATTTTGATTCCATGCCGGAACCGGAGCATGCCGGTCCGGTCCTCTGTGTCCCGGTTGAAAAGGACGATACGGACACTATGCTGGCAATCAAAACCGGGTTGGAAAAAGGCTGCGATACCTTTTATATTTATGGAGGCACCGGCGGCAAACGTCTGGACCACACGCTGGCCAACCTGCAATCGCTGCTCTATCTGCGCCGCCACGGTGCGCGGGGATGGCTGTATGGCGACGAATTTGTGTGGACCGCCATGGAAAATGAATCGATTACCATTGAAAAAACCGTGGAGTGGGGGCTGGTTTCTGCCTTTTGTCTGGGCGATCGTGCAGAGGG
>CAZKMN010000112.1:2676-6017 GCA_964553905.1 uncultured Oscillibacter sp. | reverse complement strand
TTTCGTTACGTTGTTTAATTTACAAGGTGCACGCCGCTCTCAGCGGAACATTGCTTATATTACAGGAAGTTTCGGGATTTGTCAAGTACTTTTTTCAAAGTTTTGATTTTTTCCAAATCTTCTGTTTTTCAGCAGGCAACTGCGTTTCACGCAGTTTTTTTGCTCGCAGCCGGTGCAGTTGTGAACCGCGCTGACAGCTTTGTTAGAATACCAAAGGCGTGGACAAAAGTCAACCCCGTTTTACGCGCTTTGTGGACTTTTTTCATTCTTCTTACAGTTTATTCCAAAAGCATTCTTTTATGTGCGCGATTGACTAATTATAATTATATCTGCTATTTGTTTCACTTATGGATTTGTCTGGTTTTTTCTATTCTTTTCGTCATTTTTACCGGAAGGCGCAAAATCAGGCCTCAAGATCAGTGCGAGCAGAACCTGATTTTTGAAGTTTTTTACTTCTTTTTGCCGCAATTCGGCTTGAAATTCCTGCCCGTCTTTCGATAAAAGTTCGCTTTCTTCGCAAAATAGAGCAAATTTTGCGCCAGAGGTCACCGTTTGCTCCCAATACGGCTCCGCAAACAGCAGAGTTTCTCCCTCTTTGCAAAAGCTCCACACGCCAAACAAGAGACGCCGGCTCCGCAGAATTGCCAGCGCATTGGACGGGCTCGTTTCGCCCCCCTCCACCGCCGGAATGCAATTGTGCACGCGCAACAATTCATCCGCCAGCTCTGTTCCCACCTGTTCAGGCGTCAGCAACAGCACAAACATGCAGTCGGCGTGCTCGTTGCAAAGAGCAATCACCTCTTCCGCCTTCCGATCAATTTCAGGAAGGACATAGAAATAGGTATTTCTGCTCTTGCCTGCCTGAACGGCAGCATCCCACCGCTCAAACGACTGCGGATTCGCCTGAAGCCAGTCCACAGCCGGGGGCAGTTGAATCGCGCCGTTGACCACCACATTGGTCAGCAGCGTTTTCCGCACCTCTCCATCCACGTCATCCCACACGCTGCGTGCCAGACGATACCACCCGGATTCCGGGTCCCGCAGCTCTTTTCGCAGCAGGGGCGCTCTTTGGGTGAGCCAGCCGGTTTGATTGAGGTGTCCCAGCCAGTCCAGCAGTCGCGGGAGGTTTTGTTCCGGCTCTTTTTCCAAAAACCGGTAAGCTCCGGCCAAACTGGCCCGTTTCAGCAATTCCGCCAGATCCATGTCCTCATCCTTTCCTGATCGTTTCTTTATTGTAGGCGTGAAGGATCCACTTGACCATAAACAAAATCGCGCTCGTGTCCAAAAATCGGACATAAGCGCGATCCTTTTTCTTTTTTAACGCTGGCTTGCCAGGAAAAACAGGGAAAGCATCCCAGGTCCGGTATGTGTGCCGATAATCGGCCCAACTTCCGTAATCAAAATTTCTCTGGGCGCAAAGCGCTCTTGTATCGTCTCTCGCAAAGCCTCCGCCTCTTTCAGACAGGCTGCATGGCTAATGATGACCGTTTCAACGGGCGCAACAGCCGTCTCCTCCATTTTCCGCACCAGCGTCTGGATGGCGGTTTTCCTGCCGCGTACCTTTTCCGCGGGAATGAGATGTCCCTCCCCGTCAACGTGCAAAACCGGTTTGATATTCAGCATGGTTCCAAAGGCAGCCGCCGCAGGCGAGACGCGGCCACCGCGTTTTAAATAGGTGAGATCGTCTACGGTGAACCAATGGGCTATGTGGAGCTTCGCTTCCTCGGCAAATGCACGGACTTCCTCAATTCCCGCGCCGGCGCGCCGTTTTTCTCCCGCCAAGAGCACCAGAAGTCCCTGTCCGCCGGCAGCCGCCAACGTGTCCACCGTATAGATTGTCCGCTCCGGATACTTTTCTTGCAGCTCACGCGCCGCAATGGAGCAGGCGTCCCGCGTGCTGGAAAGTCCGGAGGAAAAGCACAGGAACAGCACGTCCCGTCCCGCAGCCAGATGTGCTTCCATCCCATCGGACAGCTCGGCAACGTTGGCAGCCGACGTTGTGGGCATTGCTCCGGCGCGCATCCGCTCATAAAACGCAGCAACGGAGAGCGCCCGGCCATCCGGGTAATGGGGGTATGCAACCCCCTCTATTGTGAACGTCAGTGGCAGCACCTCCACATCGGCCCGGGCTACCAGCTCCGGCGTCAGGTCGCAGGAGGATTCTGTCAAGATCACATAGGGTTCCCTCATATGTTTGTCCCTTTCCTGTTTTGCTTCGCAAAAAATAATCGTTATGATACCATGAATTTTCTTTCATTGCTATATACAATTCACACAATCATGTAAAGTCTCCGTTAAAAAAGGAGGGCTCATCGCCCTCCTTTTATGTTCGACTCTCTATTAAATTGTGTAGCATAAAGCGGACGCTGCCGCTCATAGCCGCCCGGAATTTGTCAAGCCGCTCTTCCGTGCCCTGAATCTCCATTCTTCGCCCGATCCATTCGGTCACAACGCCGGTCACCGCCAGCGTAAAGATATCCGTCACAAAATCGATCTCATCCTGTCTGGGAGACGGCTCCAACCCCTCCGCCTGATACTGCACAACTTGCAGTACGTAAGGCCGCAGCATCTTCTTGATGGAATCCACCACAACCTCATGGCTCACGGAATGGTAGGCGTTCAATACCAAGAGACGTTCTTTTCGCAAATAGGTCATCAGCGTCTCCAGACCCGCCGTCCAATCGCCGTAATCCAGTCCATCCGCAATCAGGGACTCCGCGGCGTTTTGGAAGCTCCATTCCATCAAATCGTAAACATCATGGAAATGGTAGTAAAAGGTCTGACGGTTCACGCCGCAATCCTCTACAATATCCTTCACGGTAATTTTATCCAGACTGTGTTTGGACAGCAGTTTTTTAAAAGAGGCCTCCAAGGCCCGTTTGGTGGTCAATGACATCCGCTTGCGTCCCCTCTTTCCGGTAGCCACATCTTATAATTGATATAGTATAACACGGTCCCGGAAAAAAGGGAATCTCAAAATTCGCCGCTTTGTATGCGGGCTCTTTCCCCTCTTATGCTCGCAGCAAAAGCGGCTGGATCTGCTCGCCTCGCAGCGCCGCGTCCACAGTCTCCGGCAGCTTTTGAAAATCCGCCACCAGCGAGCAGGGCTTCAAAATCGCGCTGTCTTGTCCAAAGGGGACAAAATAATAGTTCTTTCTAACCAGCAGTTCTCCGATGTTTTTTGCTCCGGCGGAGAGGCCGTCATTGCTGGCCATGGCAATGACCACCGGTCTGCCGTTTCGCAGATGCGCCTTAGCCGCCATGGTCACGGCAGTATCTGTGATCCCGCACGCCAGCTTCGCCAGCGTATTCCCCGTGGCGGGTGCAAGAACCAAAATATC
>CAZKMN010000112.1:0-2666 GCA_964553905.1 uncultured Oscillibacter sp. | reverse complement strand
CCCTTGGGGCCGATCGGCTCCACAGAGGGGATGTCGCACAAAACCTCGTGCCCCGTCAGCTTCTCCAACTGCTCCAGCAGGGCGTCGGAGGTCCCGAAGCGGGTATCCGTAGAGGCCGTGATCTCCGATGCAATGGGAATGACCGTTTCATAGAGCTTCACCAATTCTTCCAGCGCATGCAGCACCTTTTCGTGCGTACAGAAGGACCCGCACACCGCGAATCCGACACGTTCCTTTCTCACGCTCTGTCACCTCGTTCTTCCAAGATGTTATAGACCGCATCCCGGATGACCGCCGCCGCTGTGCGCGGGACCAGACGACCGGGCAGGGATCTGGCCCAAACCTGCGGCAGACCTCGCTTCTCCGCAGCAGCCAAATCGATCCCCGGCACTGACGCCAGATCCACGCACAAGCAGCCCTCCGGCAGCTCGGAGAGCAGCGATGCATTCAGAATCAAGGAGGGTACCGTATTGAAAACCGCGTCAAAGCCGCCAAGAGTGCCGTCCAGCCTTCCAATCTCCAGCGGCGTCCAGCCATAAGCGCGAATCCACGCGAGATCCCCCGGTTTGCGGGCAGCCGCGCTGACATGCGCGCCCATGCCCTGAAGACGGTTGCTCAGGATCTTTCCGATGCGACCAAAGCCCAGCACCAGACAGTTCATTCCCCAGAGAGTCCGATCCAAATGCTCCATGGCGACCTGCACGGCGCCCTCGGCCGTTGCAGCGGCATTCGCCACCGTCAGCTCCTCCCGGCGGAAATAGTCCACCAGCTCCAGATCCCGATCCTCCGCCTCTCTTCTTTGCGCGGGCTGTACCTGCCCCGCCAGAATCAGGCTTTTCTTATGTAGCAGCCGAAACAGCTCGCTGGTAGGCATGGGTGATTCCTCACAATTTAAAACGCCGTCTCCCTTGCACAGCGGAAGCGGCAAAAGGACCACCTCGGCATCTGCCGCCCGGTCCAACGAGACTTCTCCACACGGCTTCCACGCATCCAGACCATACGTCCAGACCGTTCCGCCATCCGCCCCCAGCACCCGAGCCAGCTCCGCCTGCCGCCGATCTCCGCCGATGACGCCAAAGGTTTTCTTCATCCGGCATCCCCCCTCGCTTCATGGTATGGCGAGGCAGGTCGCGTGGTGATTCGATTTTAGGAGAAACTTTCTCCCTCGCCTGACAGTCTCCCCGTCATCTTGGATTTACCACAGGTCCCCCATCACGTTTTCCGATAGTCTCCGCACCCGTGATGAAGGGCAGGCAAAGGGTCTTTCGTCCCATCATGCCACGCTTTTTCCTTCAAAAAAAGTCCTCTGCCCGGGTAAATTTCCTTGTCGTTTCACGGATGAAGCCCCTGAAAATCATGCTTGCATTCTCTGCGTACAGGCGCTATCATGAATTTGTGGTGGGAAAATTTCTCATCAACTACAACCTTTCAAGGAGATCGCTGTTTGAAAAACAACACCTTGGAGACTGTCGGCTGACCGGGAGGTTTGCCGCACACATCTCAAACCTCCCAAAATTGGACACAATCAATTAAAGGAGGAATCATCATGCAAGAAACCTATCAAATCCGTCTGGAAACCACAGCCGACTATCAAAACGTTGAAAACCTGACACGCGAGGCGTTTTGGAATGTCTACCGCCCCGGGTGTCTGGAGCATTATGTTCTGCACACGTTTCGCGGCAAGCCGGACTTCGTGCCGGAATTGGATTTTGTGATGGAACATCACGGGACGCTCATCGGGCACGTGATGTATGTCCGCTCCCACATTTGCTCCGACGACGGAAGGGACATTCCCATCATGACCTTTGGTCCCATCAGCATTGCGCCGGAATACAAGCGCAAAGGATATGGGACGATTTTGTTGCGCCATTCCATGAAAGAAGCCGAAAAGCTGGGCGCCGGCGCGCTGGCAATTGCCGGAAATATTGACTTTTACGGAAAGTCCGGTTTTGTGGTAGCCAGTACGAAAGGCATCCATTATGCTGCCGAGCCGCGAGACGCCGAGGTTCCCTACTTCTTGATTCGCGAGCTGAAACCCGGCTTTTTACAGGGTATTTCCGGCACCTACAAGGACCCGGAGGGATACTTTGTAGACGAGCAGGAGGCCGAGGCCTTTGACGCGCAATTTCCTCCCAAGGAAAAAAAGAAGCTGCCGGGGCAGATTTTCTGAGTCGCAACTCTGCTTTTCCGATGCAAAGCCCGTCGTTTCAACTTGCGCCAACGGGTCATCCCCAATCTTTTCCAGTTTTGAGAGCAGGCGCTCCGCTTGATACAGACGCGCCTTGAACATGCATGTCATTTCGGCTTATTCTGGAAAAAACAATCAACAGTGAGGAGGATTCGGTTTGAATTTATCAGTGCCGAAAATCCGTTCCATCCGGGAACAGATTTATGAAGGAATCAAAACCATGGTCGTCAGCGGACAATTGCCCCAAGGAGCCCGTCTGCAAGAAAATGATCTGGCCGAGTTGTTTCAAGTGAGCCGAACCCCTGTTCGGGAAGCCCTGAAAATGCTCAAAGACGACGGCCTGTTGGATTCCTGTAGCGGGAAGGGGCTTTGTGTAAAGACCCTGACCTGCAAAAATGTGGAGGATATTTTCCAAGTCCGCTTGCTTTTGGAGCAATTTGCCATGCAGTTGGCCATTCCACGGCTGACGCCGGAGGAC
>CAZKMN010000111.1:2118-6047 GCA_964553905.1 uncultured Oscillibacter sp. | reverse complement strand
GGCCCCGCTATACGCGATCAACATCACGTACTTGCCGTTGGAAACAATGCGGGAATCGTTTTTCCAGCCCTCGATGGAGGCGGGATACCAAGCCGCGCCGGGATTTTCATCCGTGCCCACCTGCGCGTCCACCCGGGCCTTGAAGATGTCCTTCACGGCCTGCACGTCGCTCTCCTGTTGGACCTCCACCAGCGCCACCTCGCCAACAGACGCGCTGATCATGGCCGTATACACGGCGCACTGCTTGGCAGACAAGTCCGAAAGGCCGGGATAGAACGTCTCCAAGCTCTCTCCCTCCAGCTGCATCATGGCAGGAAATTCTGCGTCGTCAGCAACCAGCTTGTCATAAAATACCGTAACGTCCTTCGCCTGCGCGGGAACCTCTACGGGTTTTTCAGCAGGCTTTTCTACCGGCTTTTCGGCGGGTTTTTCCACCGGCTTGGCAGCAGGCTTCTCCACGGGCTTGGCGGCGGGTTTCTCTACCGGCTTGGTGGCAGGCTTCTCCACGGGCTTTTCGGCGGGTTTCTCCACCGGCTTGGCCTCTGCCGCCGGCGCTTCTTCAGCGGGGGGCGTTGCCGCGTCCTGCGTCTGGTCCGGCTCTGTTTCGGTTTCAATCTCAGATTCCGCGATCACGGGCGTCTCTTCCTCGGCAGCCGGGGATTCCTCCGGCGTCGACGCAGGTTTCTCCCCGCCGCAGGCAGCAAGGGACAGCGCCAGCGTCAGTGCAAAGAGCAAAGCAAGCAGTTTTTGTTTCATGGGACGTCTCCTTTTTCGGTGATTTTTGTTTTTAGACGCAAATCTCTCGAAAAAGTTCCCCCTCCTGCTGACAAAAAGCGCCTCCCATGCAGCCTGCACCATTCGGGAGGTCCATAGCTTGCGCGATTTGGGCGATGCTTGGCTGCGCGATTTGGGCGGTTGCGATTGCTGGATTTTACCGTCCGCGGTTTGACGGCCCGTTTACAAAGGGGCTTTCTTACGCGAAGGTGATGACCGTACCCGTCTTGCCGTCCAGCGCTTCCAGCGCCTGATCCAGACTGGTGATGATGGCCTTTTTCCCCGGATTTGCGCGGACAAATTTCATAGCCGCCTGCACCTTTGGCAGCATACTGCCCACACCAAACTGCCCCTCGTCCACGTAGCGGGCGGCCTGCGCCAAGCTCAGCGCGTCCAGATTTTCCTGATCCGGCTTTCCAAAGCGGATCGCCACCTTTTCCACCTCTGTGAGGATCAAGAGTACATCGGCGTCCACCTGCTCCGCCAGCAGCTCGGCTGCAAAATCCTTGTCGATCACAGCGGCCACGCCGATCAGCGTGCCGTCAGGCTGCTCGATCACCGGTACGCCACCGCCGCCGCAGGTGATGACGATGGCCCGATCCCACAACAGCCGGACTGCGCCGATCTCCACAATTTTTTGCGGCAGTGGCGACGGCACCACCCGCCGCCAGCCCCGACCCGCGTCCTCCCGCATGGCATAGCCCTTATCCCGCTCCAGCTTTTCTGCCTCTTCCCGGGTATAAAATCCGCCGATGGGCTTGGTGGGCGCCTGAAATGCGGGGTCCCGGGCGTCCACCACCACCTGCGTTGTCAAAGAGACAACAGGATAATTGCGGTTGCGCTGGTTCAGGGCATATTTCAAGGCCTGCTGAATATGGTAGCCGATATAGCCCTGACTCATGGCGCCGCACACGTCAAAGGGCATGGGCGGCACCACATCCTTGGCCGTTTCGCTGGCCAGCACGATCCGGCCCACCTGAGGGCCGTTGCCGTGGACCACTGCCATCTCATACCCTCTCCGGCTGATCTCCGCAATGAATTCGCAGCTTTTTCGCACGACCTCCAGCTGCGCTTCGGCGGTTGGTTCGCTGTTTTGAGACTGCAAGGCATTGCCTCCCAAGGCAATCACAATTTTTTCCGACATGGCGCGCTTCCTTTCCAATTTGCGTTTTCAGACTGCGTTAGTGTCCGCCGCCGAAGGAAATTTATGCGCCGTTTTCTCCATAAAAACGCCCCGGTCGCTTCTTTTGAGAGCGGTCGGGGCATTGTGCGCGAATCGCGCAAATGATTTTAACTTGTTTCCTCGGATCGGTCTTGCTCCTCAAGCGGCTCGCCTTTTTGGACGACGCACAAAATGGTGGTTTTTTCGTCATCCAAATAGCAATAATCCACTCTTTTTTCCATCCGAGCGCCCGTTTTTGTGTGCACAGGATAGTGCACGGAATACAAATCCGCCCGCTCCAGCGCCTTTCGCACCCGCGGCAGCGCCGTCTCCTGCATGACGCGGTCCACATCCTCTGGAACGCAGACCGTACGCAGATAGGTTTCCAGTCCCTCAGCGGAATCCGTTGGTTTTTCCTGCGCGGCAAACACGCTGTCATCCCCGTCCTCGCTGCGGACGATCTCCGCCTCGCCTGTTTCGGCGTCCACCAGAAGGATGTGCTCAAACTCCGTCTTTGTGAGCACCTCCACCACCTGCTGGAGCAGCTTTTGCCGGTTGACATTCCAAAAACTGAAAAACACAATCAGCTCTCCGGTGGAGGGCTTTCGCATCACCTTGGCCCGAAGCGTCAGCCAGCAAGTGTGCTTTCCCGGCAGCTTTGCCGGATACTCCAAGGTCTTTTCCGCTTTTCCTCTCTCATAATCCCGCATGAGCTGCGCCGGGCGAAATGCGGCATAGCAGGCTTCCCGCTCTTTTTCCAGCGGAATGAGCCGGGCGCAGAGCGCGCGGAATGTCTCGTCGTTGAAGCGCATCTCTCTGGCATTTTCGACAATATGCAAGGAGGAATGGGCCTCCTCCACAGCGCCGGTATTCAGGTTGATGCGGTAGGAGGCGACCAGCGAGGTGGAAAGCGCATTCAGATACGCCGCCTCCTCCGCGTACTTCTGTTCAGCTACCTTTTGCTCCGTGACGTCCAGCGACGTACCAATGGCCCGCTCTGCAAGGCCATTTGCATCGCGGCTAATGACGGTATACATGATGCGCTTCCAGCGCTGCTCACCCGTGTCGGAGCGCAAGCACTTCAAATCGGCCTCCGCTCTGGTCCCGTTGTGGCGCAGCGTCTCCAGCATCTCCTGATATTTTTTGGCGCTCTCTGCATCGATTTCGGCGTTTTTCAGGGCCTCGGTCGGCAGATGGTCAGCCGTCTCCGACTGTTCCTGCTGCTCACCGGTTTTTTGGTTCCAATAGATCCGCTTGGTGGGAAATTCATAAATCCAGCTATACATCCCGCTGTGTTCCATGGCGGCCGCCAGCATGTCCCGCTGCTCTTGCAGCTCGCAGCGGAGGCGATAGGACTCCGTGATATCTGTGTACAGCGCGTAAATCAGCACGGTCCCGTCTTCCTGCGGTTTTGCAACCGCCTGCATCCGCAACCAGAAATACTCGCCGCGCACCTGATGGAACACCCGAAACACCGTGTCCATGGGCTTTCCTTCCAGCAGCACCTTGCGCGTTTCGGTCCTTGCGTGCAAAAGGTCGTCCGGGTGAACGGGGCTCAGCATTTTAGCGCCGTCCGTCTCCAGCGCTTTTTTTGCATCCACACCCAAAATTTCCTCAAGCTGGCTGCTCACCTGCAAGGCTTTCAGGTGCTCTCCGTCCCAGTGATAGAGGCAAATTGCGCCGGGAATGCTGTTGATGACGGTTTCCAGCCGCGCGGTCAGGCGGCGGTTTTCCTCCTCCATCTTCTTCTGCTCGGTCATATCCATGAGGATCACGTAATACTCCCCGCCGTTTTCATCCCGATGCAGATACCCCACATCATAGATCCAGCAGAGGGACCCGTCCTTTTTCTCCACGCGATACTGGCAGGCGTCAAAATCAGACTTGAGAACTTGCTTGTCAATTTCAGCCAGCACACGGCTTCGATCCTCGTGCCAGATCATGCGGTCAAAGCGGTCTTCAAAGCGGTCCGCAAATTCCTGCCGGGTATAGC
>CAZKMN010000111.1:0-2108 GCA_964553905.1 uncultured Oscillibacter sp. | reverse complement strand
CCCAGCATATGCAGCGTATTTTCGCTGATAAAATTCAGCTTTTGCGTCTTGGCGCTATAACGGATCAAACCGCCCGGCAGTAGATCCAGCAGCATCCGCCGATCCTCTGAAAGCTCTGCCATCCGCTGGGCCAGTCTTGCCCGGTGCGTGTTGTCGTGCACGTACTGGATGCGGGCCTCCCGGCTGCCCCAGTCAATGAGTTTTCCCTTGACGATGTAGCTGTTTTCAAGGTTTTTGCTCTGGATCTCATGCTCGCAGTAATCACGGGTCAGCTTGCTGATGTGGACACAGTGCGAGCACGGCTCGCTGTTGCCCCAAATGGCCTGATAGCAGGGTTGCCTCAGGCAAACGCTCTTGTCCTTTCCCGCCAGCTTGCAGGCAACGTCGTTCAGATAATAAAGCTGATAGCTCTTGGCGTCGCAAATATACACGGCGTCGCTGGATTCGTCCAGCAGCCAGTCCATGTTGCGATACAGGATCTGATCGGGCAATTCTGCCTCGCCGCCGTAAATCTGATAGCGGTTTTTCCCAAGGCGCTTGGCTGTCAGCAGCGCCACATCCGCGTTGTGATAGAGCTCCTGATAGTCCGTGCCGTACTCCGGCGCCGTGCAAACGCCCACTGAGCAGGTGATTTTGGTCTTCTCCACCTGAAAGCTCAGTTTTTCGCAAATCCGCTCCAGTCGGCGGGTGAGGCTGTCATGTCCCACCCCAAAGCGGACAAAAACGGCAAACTCGTCGCCGCCCATGCGACAGACCAGATCATCCTCCCGGAACAGCTCCTGCAATCTGGTTGCGACAGAGCGAATGGCCTCGTCTCCGCGGTCATGACCGTAAAAGTCGTTGACTGTTTTGAAATTATCGATATCCAGCATAAAAAAGGCGCTTTGCTTTGTCTCATCGGTGGATAAAAACTCCCGGACCTGCCGCTCCATCTCCACGCGGTTATAAAGCCCCGTCAACTGGTCCAGCTTGGCCTCCAGCGCCAGACGCTTCATTTTGGTGAGCATCCGCTTTTCCCGCTCCAGCGTCTGGATCGCATTGCGGGCCGTGACATTTTGCACGCGGTGGATCGCAATGTCCATATTATACGGCTTTGCCAAAAAGTCGCTGGCGCCCAGCTCAAACGCACGGGCTTCGCTGCTCTCCCCCGCCTGAGAGGTGACAATGACCGGAATGCCGGCGTAAAGCGGGTTTCCCCGCAGCTTTTTCAAGAACTGGAAGCCATCCATGATCGGCATGACGAGATCCAGCAAAATGACCGCAATCTCATCAAAATGCTCTTCCACAAACCCATAGGCCACCCGGCCGTTATCCGCCTCCGCAATGGTGTAAGCGTTTTGAAAATACTCCGCAAGCTGCGCGCGGTTTAACTGGATATCATCCACGATCAGCATGATCTTCTCGCCGGTCTTCTCCCCGATCTGGATCGTTCCCTCCTGCCAGTCTTTCTCCTCCGCTTCGGTGGGGTCAGCCAGCTCCGCGTTCAGGATCAGCGCGGTGAAGGGCTCCTCCGGCATGGGCTTTGCAAAGTAGTAGCCCTGCACATAGGTGCAATCCATATTCCGCAAAAGGTCAATCTGCTCCCGCGTCTCCACGCCCTCGGCAATGACCAGCAAATTCATCCACTTGGCAAGGCTGATGATAAAGCTTAGGATATTGCGGCTGTTGTCCCGATCCGTCTCCTGCTGGATAAAGCGCATATCCAGCTTCAAAATATCGATGGGCAACTCGGAGAGCATGTTCAAGGAGGAATACCCGCTGCCAAAATCGTCCATTTCAATCACAAAGCCAAGCTGCTTGAGCTCGCCCACCACAGCGATGAGCTGCTCCGGGTTTTCCGTATACGCCGTTTCCGTGATCTCCAGATGGAGCTGGTTGGGCCGTAGGCCATGCCTTTTTACGATTCCTGTTAAAACCTCCGGCAAATTGGTCTGATAAATATCCCGCCGGGAGACATTCACAGAAACCGGCACATATTTTCTGCCCAATCGGACCCAGGTTTCAATGATCTCGCAAGTCTCTTCCCAAACGTAGCGATCCAGCTCCGTAATGAAGCCGTTGCGCTCAAACAGCGGAATAAAATCTCCGGGGCTCACCAGCCGGCGTTC
>CAZKMN010000110.1:937-6135 GCA_964553905.1 uncultured Oscillibacter sp. | reverse complement strand
TAGCCGCCTGCTCCCGGCGCTCTTGCAAAAGCGCGGACAGACGCCGCTGATAGCCCGGCCCCGGATCGCGCAGGATCAGCGTGCCGTCCAGCCGCTCCAGTTGGGGAAGCGTATCATAGGAGAGGTCAAAGAGCAAATACTCCAGATCAATGGATGCGCTCACGCCGGAGAGATACCGGTCCACCTGATTTTTGGCGACCAGATGGTCCACCGGCACGCAGTTGATGACCAGCCATCCCGCCACCGCCAGCGGAAATGCCGCCCGGAAAAAGGAGGCGTCCGGCCGGTGCGTTTTCCAGAGTGCCGCCAGCAGGAAAAGGGCCGTCATTGCCATGCCCCAATAGGTCATGCAGCGCTTGAAGCTCAGACCGTAGGCGGAGATATAGAGCGTCATGCGCCATGCGGCGGAGCCCAGCAGCACCAGACTTTCCAGCAGCAAAAACGCGGAAAGGCCCCGCAAAGCCTTCCAGCTTTGTCCATTGCGGCTGGCAAAGGTCAAAGCCGCCATGGTCACAGAGAGATTCACCACGCTCACGCCCACCATCTGAAAAAAACCGCTTCTGGCCCACTCAGCATAGGTGATGCCCCGTTGGGCAAGATAGGCTGCGCCGCCAAATAATCCGGCGGATTGCACCGCTAAAAACAGCACATACAGCGCATCCAGCGCCCCGAGGATCACCACAAACACCAGCGCGTCGGCTTTGCGGCGTGCAGACGGCTCTGCTTTTGGAGCGGCGGGACGGCTGAGCTCATAGAGAAGCCCAAAGACAAAGGGCGTTGCCGCCAGCGCCAGCGTCAGCTTCCACAGGGAGAGGGTGAAGTACCGACCGAGCCATGCGCCCAGGGAAGCGGTAGCGGCTGCAAACAGCGCGTCTGCGGAGACGAGGATCGGCACCAGAAAAACAAGAAGCAGGCCCGCTCCGCCAAGTCCCAAAAGGAGAGGGCCCAGAGTGCGCGCTTTTTCGCTTTTGCAGGGGGGCGAGAGCGCGCTGCAAGCGGCGCCCAGCCGCAAGAACATTCCACGCAACAGCAGACGCAGCCGCTGAAACAGCATGGCCGGACGCCACCACGCAAGGAGCGTAGCGGAGGACCATGCCGCCGTGTGGATGCCCAGCAGCCCCAGCACCACCAGAAAGTTCCACGCTTGCAGCATCCGGTTGGAATGCAGCGCAAAAGAGCAGGCCAGCGCCAAGATTGCGGGCAGCAGCGCCCACGTCTCCTTGGGGCGCGTTGTGGGCTTGCCCAGCGCCGCCAGCAAAAGCAGATACCAGCCAAACACGGTGGCTGTCAGGCCGCCGCCCAACGGCCACGCCCACAAAACGCCGTCCACCGCCAGCAGACACCACACCCCGCACAAAGCCAAAATCAGGCGATCCCGACGGGTGGTTTCGTAAGAAATTTTTGAGTTTTGAGCAGGCTTCGCCGGCCCTCCCGCCGGCAGGGCTTTTTCAAAGGTTTCCATGGGGAAACCCTCCTTTATAAAATGTTTATGAGAGCCACAAACCGCTTACGGTTCCGGCACAAATTCCAGCAAATCCCCCGGCTGACAGTCCAGCGCGGCGCAGATGGCCTCCAGCGTGGAAAAACGCACCGCCTTGGCCTTGTTGTTTTTTAAAATGGAGAGGTTAGCCAGCGTCAGATCCACTTGCTCCGAAAGCTGGTTGAGAGACATTTTCCGTTTTGCCATCATGACGTCCAGATTCACCACAATCATTTCCGTCACCTCAAATGGTCAGGTCGTTTTCCGCCTTCAATTCCGCTGCCTGCCGAAACAGCGCGGACATGACCAGACACAGCAGTCCGGCCATGAAGAAGATCGGAACAAACAGGGCGTTGTAGCTCAAAAACGGATGGATGGAGCGATAGAACCAAACGCCCCAAACCAGCCGGAGCAGCGCCGCGCCTGCAATGCAAAAGGCGCACACGGCGGCCCGATGCAAACTGACGGCGTTTTCCGGCGAAAAGGGCTCTCCTCGCAAAATAGAGGACAGCACCCGCCGTCCCTGCCACAAAACCACGGCGGTGCAGCAGCCGCAGACCATCAAAAAGGCGATGAGCACGGGATGATATCCCTCCAGCCGCGCCAGCCCCGCCTCCGCATGACCGCGCCAGACCACATAGGGCACGGCGGGAACGGCCAGCAGATTGCAGACAAACGTAACAGTGACCAAATTTTTTAAAATGTGTGCAATTTTTTGAGTGGGCAATCCTTCCATCGTTCGGACCTCCTTTATATTCTGGGGATATGCTATCACTAAAATTATTGAAAGTCAATTATTATTTATCGTTTTTCAATAAAAATAAAAGTGCAATCCGCCCAAAACGCGGGAAAACGGGCAGCCTGTGCAGACTGCCCGTTTTCCGGTATGATATAGAGAAAGGAGAGGGAAAATGTAGTTGGATCTCAAGCCTTTGTGCTTGATGGGTTCATCATACAGGCGCTTTGAGGGAAAGTCAACTACCTGCGCTCAGGCTTCACAATTTGTTTACAACAAATGAGAATTTGGCGGTTTTTGTTCACAAAACGTTCAAAAATATGGTAATTTTTTTGTCTTGACAGAAAATTTCAGTCTGTGTTATTATTTAGCATACTAATTATTAGGACGCTAACAAACAGGAGGCGAGTTGATGAAAGGAGCCAATGCGCTGGGCCCCACGCTGGGACGCGTTGCACATCTGGCGCGGGCGCGGATGGACGCGCGATTGTCGCAGTACGATCTGACGCCGGCGCAGACCCACGTGCTGTTGTATTTGAGCCGCCATGGCGGACAGGCGATGCAGTGTGAACTGACGGAATTTTTGCGGGTGAAGCCGCCCACGGCCAACGGGATTTTGGACAGGCTGGCAGAAAAGCAGATGGTGGAGCGCACGGTCAGCGACAGCGACGCCCGCCGCCGGCTGATCACCCTGACGCCGCTGGGGAAAAAACAGACGGCTTTGTCCCGAGAGGGCTTTTTGGAGGTGGAGTTGCTGATGGTGCGCGGGTTTACCGCAGACGAGATCGCTCAATTCCGCGGACTTTTGAGCCGCATGATCCAAAATCTCGAGGAGGATGAAACGCCATGCTGAAAAAACTCTGGCCCCATGCGAGGCCCTATTCCCGCTGGATTGCGCTGGGCGTTTTGTGCAGCGCGGCAGAGGCGATTTTTGAATTGCTGATTCCGCTGGTGATGGCTGACATCGTGGATGTGGGCATTGCCAATGGCGATCAGACGTTCATTTTGCAGCGCGGGGCGCTGATGGTGGGGATGGCTGTGGTGTCTCTGGGCTTCGGACTGGGCAGCGCCGCCCTTTCCTCCGTTGCGGGGCAGGGCTTTGGCGCCAATCTCCGGGACGCAGAGTACGCCTGCATCCAGACCTATGCCTTTTCCAATATCGAAAAGTTTTCCACGGCCTCGCTGGTCACCCGGCTGACCAACGATGTCAATAACCTGCAAATGACGCTGATGATGGGCATGCGGCTTCTGGTGCGGGCGCCGGTCATGCTGATCTCCGCCCTGTTTCTCTCCATTCGCATCAGCCGCCAGCTCAGCAATGTGTTTTTGGCGGCGGTACCCCTGCTGGCATTGGCGGTGGCGCTGATTCTCACCAAGGCCAGCCCGCTGTTTCGCGCCTTGCAGGAGCGGACCGACGCGCTGAATCAGGTGGTGCAGGAGAATTTGTCCGGCATCCGGGTGGTAAAATCCTTTGTCCGGGAGGATCATGAGCGGGAAAAGTTTTCACTGCGGAACCGGGAGCTGCGCTCCACATCGGAGACGGCCTTTGGCACCGTGGTGGTGAATATGCCGATCATGATGCTGATCGTCTACGGCACGATCATCGCCGTGATGTGGTTTGGCGGCAGGATGGTGTTTGCCGGAACGCTGGAAACCGGAAAGCTCATCACCTTTTTCACGTATATCACCCAAATCATGATCTCACTTTTAATGGTTTCCATGATGTTTATGATGATGACCCGCTCTGTGGCCTGCGCCAGACGGATTGTGGAGGTGCTGGAGGAAGAGCCCGCCATCACGGACTGCAACGCCGTCGAGGACGCGCAGGTGGCCCACGGTGGCGTGGAGTTTCGTGACGTGAGCTTTCGCTATGGCGACGAAGAGTCCCTGCTGGTTTTGCAAAATGTGAATCTAAAGATCCAACCGGGGCAGACGGTGGGAATTTTGGGCGGCACCGGCAGCGGCAAAACCACGCTGGTGTCCCTGATTCCCAGACTTTATGAGGCGAGCTCCGGCACGGTGCTTGTTGGCGGACGACCGGTGCAGGAGTATTCTCTGGAGCATTTGCGGGACGCGGTGAGCGTGGTGCTGCAAAAAAACACGCTTTTTTCCGGGAGCATTCGGGAAAATCTCCGCTGGGGCAAACCGGACGCCACGGACGAAGAGCTGCTGCGCGCCTGCAAAGCGGCCTGCGCCGATGAATTTTTGGAGCGGATGCCGGATGGACTGGACACGGATCTGGGGCAGGGCGGCGTGAATGTCTCCGGCGGGCAAAAGCAGCGCCTTTGCATTGCCCGGGCCATTTTGAAAAAGCCACAGGTGCTGATTTTGGATGATTCCACCAGCGCTGTGGATACCGCGACGGACGCGAAGATCCGCCGGGCCTTTGCCGAGGAGCTGGAGGGCACCACCAAAATCATCATTGCCCAGCGGGTCGTCTCGCTGCAAGAGGCGGATCTCATTCTGGTCATGGATGAGGGGCGCATCGTCGCGCAGGGCACGCACGAAGAGCTGCTGCGTACCTGCGAGATTTATCGGGAAGTCTTTGAATCTCAACAGGAGGGGGCGAGTATGCATGGCTGAAAAAAGAGAACAGCATTTCGGAAGACACAGTCGCCACGGCTTCCAAAAACCCAAAAACCTGCGAGGTACGCTCAAAAAGCTCATGGGCTATCTGGGGCGGTATCGCCTGCTTTTGGCGCTGGTGGTGCTGCTGGTGATCGTCAGCGCGGCTTGCTCGGTGCTGGGGTCCTATCTGCTCAAGCCTCTTATCAACGACTATATCCTCCCCGGAGACTTTGCGGGCCTTGCGCGGATGCTGGGCGTGATGGCGGGAGTGTATCTCACGGCGGCGATTTGCTCTTATGTCTATGCCCGCATCATGGTCTATGTGGCGCAAAGCACGGTGGAAAAGCTGCGGATGGACCTCTTTGACCGGATGCAGACCCTGCCTCTTAGCTTTTTTGACGCCCATACCCACGG
>CAZKMN010000110.1:0-927 GCA_964553905.1 uncultured Oscillibacter sp. | reverse complement strand
CCCACGGCGAGCTGATGAGCCGGTATACCAACGATATTGAAACGGTGTCCGAGGCGCTGAATAACAGCTTTGCAAGCCTGATTTCCTGCGCGCTGACCTTTTTGGGGACGCTGGCCATGATGGTGACGCTGAGCCCTGTGCTGACGCTGATTACGTTGGGAATGCTGGGGGTGATGCTGGGCGTGGTCAAGATCATCGGGAGCCGCAGTCGCCGGTATTTTGCGGCGCAACAGCAGGCCATCGGCGATGTGAACGGCTATATGGAAGAGATGATCGAGGGACAAAAGGTCGTCAAGGTCTTTCATCATGAGAGCGCCGCACAGGAGATTTTTCGGGAGAAAAATGAGAACTATCGGCAGGCGGCTGTGCAGGCGCAGGCCTATTCCGGCGCCATGATGCCCGCCATGGGCAACCTCTCCCATATCAATTACGCCATCACCTGCTGCGTGGGCGGCCTTTTGGCCATCCGCAGCGGCGATCTGGGCGGACTTGCCGCCTTTTTGCAGTATACCCGGCAGGTC
Source organism: uncultured Oscillibacter sp. (assembly GCA_964553905.1). GTDB lineage: Bacteria > Bacillota > Clostridia > Oscillospirales > Oscillospiraceae > Oscillibacter. Next base: position 406 of record CAZKMN010000110.1, on the reverse strand, counting down.
AGCCAGCCGGTGAGCCAGATTTCCCAGCAGGTGAACACGATTCTGGCGGCGGTGGCCGGAGCGGAGCGGATTTTTGAGATCATGGAGACGACGCCGGAGCCGGACGCGGGCAAGGTGACGCTGGTGCGGGCCAAGGAGAGCCCGGACGGTGCGCTGAGCCCTGCGGATTGCGACACGGGTTGCTGGGCGTGGAAAAGTCCGGACGGCACGCTGCGTGCGGTGCGGGGAGACGTGCGCTTTGACCATGTGGTCTTTGGCTACGATCCGCGCAAGATCATCCTGAACGACATTTCCCTGTTTGCAAAGCCCGGGCAGAAAATTGCCTTTGTGGGGTCCACCGGCGCGGGGAAAACCACCATCACCAGCCTCATTAACCGCTTTTATGAGATCCAGTCCGGCACGATTA
>CAZKMN010000109.1:0-6291 GCA_964553905.1 uncultured Oscillibacter sp. | reverse complement strand
ACTCACGGCCTCTTGACCCCCAGTCAAGCGCGCTACCAACTGCGCCACACCCGGATATGTAAGCCAACTGTTTTTCAAAGTCAGCTTGTATATATTAACATGGGCCACATAAAAAAGCAATACCTAAATTTGATTTTTTTCTCTTTTTTTTAGAAAATTAAAAAATTGGAATTGTTAAATTTTATTGACAAAGGGAAAGCAAGTATGGTATCATACTACAAGTGTTCAGGTAGTGGACAACCTTTTCCTTTCTGGAGAGATGTCCGAGCGGTTGAAGGAACCGGTCTTGAAAACCGGCGATGCGAAAGCATCCGTGGGTTCGAATCCCACTCTCTCCGCCACATCTTTTGATGTTTTTTATTAGGCTTGCAGAAGTACCCAAGTGGCCGAAGGGGCTCCCCTGCTAAGGGAGTAGACGGGTTAAACCGTGCGAGGGTTCAAATCCCTCCTTCTGCGCCAAGTATCGGGAATTGCTTAGTTTAGGCAATTCCCGATACTTTTTTGCGCTATTTTTTCAAAAAATTAGAATGTAGAATCGTTGTTCTATCGCCCCTGAAAAATCACTGGATATCTGGAAGAAATGCGAATGACGGTTTCTATTTGCTGCGTTTATGGTATGATATAGAAAAAGGCGCAAGAAGCGCGGAATACGTGCCGATGGGACATGGGAGCTTTCCAGCACGCCTGCGGGTTTCCTCTCGGGATCAGTTGGACGAGGCGCTGAAAGGGAAGCCAGAGCTCCTTACAAAAGAGCGGAGCGCCCCAAGCCCTGTGGAGACAGGCAGCGCCAGCAGAACAACCGATCCTACTGATAAAAAGTGATACAAGGAAGAACAAAGTATGGAGATTTTGGTACTTTCGGATTCGCACGGTTCTCTTTCTAATATGGAACGTGCGGTGGAGCAAACGTGTCCCAACCAGATTTTTCATTTGGGAGATTGCTGGGGGGACGGGGAACGGCTTCACAGGCTTTTCCCGGACATTCCCATGGAACAGGTGCCCGGGAACTGCGATTTTCGCCCGATGGAATCGGCGGAGAAATTGCTATGTGTGCGGGAAAAGCGAATTTTACTATGCCATGGACATACTTACGGGGTCAAACAATCTCTGGTGACGGCGGGATATGCCGCAGAGGAGCGAGATCTGGATCTGTTTCTTTTCGGCCATACCCACAAGCCGCTGGTGGATCGGCGAGGGAAAACACTCTTTGTAAATCCGGGCAGCATTGAAGATGTGATCCACCCGTTTTATGCGCTGGTGACGATCCAAAACGGCCGACTGGACGCCTATACGGTGCCCCTTTTGTGACCTACCTTGCAAAATGACCACAAATCATGTATACTGATGAACAGCCATTTTGCAAGGCAGACATTCAGGGAGGAACTCATATGGCAATTTCCTGCTTTTTGGGCGCGGTCGTAGGTGGATTTGTGCTGATGGCTGCCGTTGGCATACAGGCGCTGGTAGCGCTCTTTTCTTCAATCCCTTTGGCAAAGCGCCGAAAAAAAGAGCATCCGGACTTCGATTTGAATCGTGCATACCATCGAATTCTCGTAGTCTCCGTTTCCATCCTGATTTTGATGGCAGCGGTCACGGTGGCACTTTTGCGGCTTACCTCCACGGCGCCGTCCCTTGGTTTTTTGTTGGGGATGATTTTGGGATTTGTGGCCAGTCTCCCCAGAATGTCGCCTAACAACCAAAAAAATCAAAAGAACTTTGAAAAGGTTTATGCCGATTGCTATGCGTCTGCCGGGGAAGAACCGGATGACGCGGGGGCTGTCACCCACGACGAACCTTGATAAAAAGCAACCCGGAACGGATGTTCCGGGTTGCTTTTTTATCATTCACAGTGTCCGCAGGAGTCACAGTGTCCGCCGCAGGCGGTAAGCTCATCGCCATAGGCAATTCCGTTGCGGTCGTAATAATCCTTGACTGCCGCACGAACCGCCTCCTCCGCCAGCACAGAACAGTGGAGCTTGTGGGCGGGCAATCCGTCCAGTGCCTCCACCACGGCCCGGTTGGAGAGCTGGAGCGCTTCTGCGACCGGCTTGCCCTTAATCATTTCGGTAGCCATGGAGCTGGTGGCAATGGCGCTGCCGCAGCCAAAGGTGTTGAATTTCACATCACTGATCGTCTGAGTTTCGGGGTCGACCTTGATGTACATTCGCATGATATCGCCGCACTTGGCATTGCCGACCTCACCGACACCGTCCGCATTCTCCATTTTTCCCACATTCCGGGGATGCTCAAAATGGTCCATCACTTTTTCACTATAAAGAGCCATAGTCGTTTCTCCTTTTCAAATCAGGTGGGGCCGTTGGCCCGTTTGCAATTCGTCCCACACCGGGGACATGTCCCGCAAGTAAGTTACAATTTCCGGAAGAACCTCCAGAATGTAATCCACTTCGGCGGGTGTGTTAGTTTCGCACAAACTCAGCCGCAGAGAGCCGTGAGCGACCTCGTGGGGCCGTCCCAGCGCCAGCAGCACATGGCTGGGGTCCAGAGAGCCGGAGGTGCAGGCGGAACCTGAGGAGGCCGCAATGCCCTTCGCGTCCAGCATCAGCAGGAGAGATTCCCCCTCAATGCCCTCGAAGCAGACGTTTACATTACCCGGCAGACGGCGAACGGGGTCGCCGTTTAAGATACTGTGGGGAATAGCGGTCAGGCCGTGAATCAGCTTGTCCCGCATGGGAAGCAGCTTTGCGGCGTTTTGCTCCATGTGGATGCAGGCCTCGTCAAAGGCGGCGGCTGCGCCGCAGATACCGGGCATGTTCTCCGTGCCGGCCCGTTTCCCGCGCTCCTGAGAGCCGCCGTAGATCACGTTGACCAGCGGAATCGAGCGTCTTGCGTACAGGACGCCAACGCCCTTGGGCCCGTGAAATTTATGGGCGGAGAGGGAGAGCATGTCGATGTGCATGGCCTCCACGTCAATGGGCAGATGCCCCGCCGCCTGTACAGCATCCGTGTGAAAGAGCACGCCTGCTTCGCGGCAAATCGCGCCGATTTCCGGAATGGGTTGAATCGTTCCGATCTCATTGTTGGCAAACATGCAGGAAACCAGACAGGTGTCCGGACGAATGGCCTCGCGAACCTGTGCTGCCGTCACCACGCCATCGGGCGGGATATCCAGCAGGGTGACCTCAAATCCCTCTTTTTCCAGTGCCTGAAGGGTATGCAAAATGGCATGATGCTCAAATTTGGTGGAAATGATGTGCTTTTTTCCGCTGCGCGCACCGAGAGCCGCGCCGGAGCGCAGTGCCTGATTGTCCGCTTCGCTGCCGCCGGAGGTGAACGTGATCTCCCGGGGATCGGCGTTTAAATGCCGGGCAAAGACGGCCCGGGCCTCCGCCAGCCTTTCCGCTGCGCGCTGACCTATGGTATACAAGCTGGACGGGTTGCCGTAATCCTCCCGCAAGCAGGGGAGCATGGCGACCAGAGCAGTATCGCTCACAGCGGTGGTTGCCGCGTTATCTGCATAGACGTTCATAGAATGCCTCCAATTCCTATTTCTTTACTATGATATAGTTATGCCATATTATTTCATACTTGTAAAGTGGGAATTGCAACAATACAGAAAAAAGCCCCGGACTTTTTCAAGTCCGGGGCTTTTTTAAGAAATTGCTTACAGATAGAGAGCGGGCTTTTCCATGGTCTCCACCTTATAGAAGGTAGAGGTGCCGCGGGATGCATTCAGAGCATCGCCGGCAACGCAGGCCACATAGCCGTCCCAAGCGGAGGGACCGGTGAGCTTGTCGGCGAGGACGGATTCCACCCAGTTGCAGAACTCGATGTCATAGGCCTCGATGAAGCGCTCTTTCCAGTCGGTCATGATGGGCATAGACTCGGCGGGATTCATGGCATCCCAGCCGGCGGGACGGGAGCGACGCACCACAGCATAGGGATCGGGCAGCTTGACGGTGCCGTTTTCGCAGACGACCTCGCACTGGATGTCGTAGCCGTAACCGTCGGCCACCTGAACCTCCACGTCGATGAAGCAGCCCTTCTTGGTCCGCAGCAGGACCACCTGGGGGTTGTCATAGCCCTTGTTGGAGTTTGCGGACTGACGCACGCGGACAGCCTGAGCGTCCTCGTACTCGTCGTCCAGCAGCCAGCGGCAGATGTCCAGCTCGTGGATAGCCACGTTGGTGATGCCGTTCTCGGTCTTGAAGCCGGGGCCCTGCGCCACGTTGCGGTGGCAGGCCTTGATCAGCAGGGGAGCGCCCAGCTCGCCGGAGTCGATGATGCGCTTCATCTCGGCGTAGCCGCGGTCATAGTGACGCATGAAGCCGACCTGAACAAGACGCTTGCCGATCTCGACCTCGCGGTTGATGATCTCTTCGCAGTCCTTGGCGTTTTGGCTGAGGGGCTTTTCGCAGAAGCACCACTTCTTCTCCGCCAGAGTCTTCATGACGTAGTCATGATGGGTGGCGTCGATGGAGGTGATGACAACGGCTTCCACCTCGGGGTCCTTGATCATGCCATCGCAGTCGTTGCCAAAGGAGCGGATGCCGTACTTGGCGGCAGTGTCGTCCGCGGCGGCGGCGACATAGTCGGAAACGGCAACAACCGTTGCGCCGGGAACCGTCTCAATAATGCGGCGGCAGTGATCGCGGCCAATTGCGCCGCAGCCGATAATACCAATCTTCAACATCATAAATACCTTCCTTATTTAAATTATATAATGTAGGGAAACTGCAATCAAAAAAGAGGCAGACGCTTAATACTTGCGCGCGTCCTTCACGTGCTCCAGATGGCTCTTGTAGGCCTCCAGATTTTCGGGTCGCTCGGAAACCTCGGTGTCGCCCACGCGCCACCAAGAGCCGTAGCCGTCGGTCATGGTCTTGGGCAGGACCTTGATGTCAAACAGAACGGGGCGGTTTTTGATCATCTTGGCGTCTTCAAACGCAGCCTTCAGCTCTTCCATGGTGCGGACGGTATAGCCCTTGCAGCCATAGCCCTCGGCAACCTTGGCGTAATCAATGTTCATGAAGTCACCGAAGAGGCCCTCTTTGTTGCGATAGCGCAGCTCGGTGCAAAGGGTCTTGTTGCCGTGGCCCACCTGCAAGTTGTTGATGCAGCCGAAGCTGGCATTGTCAAAGAGGCAGATGTTGATCTTCTGGTGCTCCTGCATGGCGGTCACAAGCTCGCCGTGGAGCATGTTGAAGCTACCGTCGCCACAGAAGGAATAGACCTCCCGCTTGTCGCCGATGGCCAGCTTCACGCCCAGCGCGCCGGCAACTTCGTAGCCCATGGTGGAATAGCCGTATTCCATATTATAGGTATCCACGGCCCGGGGACGCCACATGCGCTGCATATCGCCGGGCAGAGAGCCGGCAGAGCCGATGGCCACATCCTCGGGGTCCATCATGGCGTTGATGGCGCCCAAAACGGTGGTCTGGGTCAGCGAAGCGTCCAGATCCTTGGCAAAGCGCTTGGCGGAGTCCGCGTTGGCGTCGTTGATGATGGGCTTCCAAGACTTCTTGTCCTCAAAGGCCATGCTGTCCAGCCGCGCCAGCTCCTGCACCCACTTTTCCTTGGCTGTGGTGATCTCGCTGGTGTAGGCGGTCTGATAGCCAGATAGCAGCTTTTCAAGACGAGGCAGCGCTTCCTTGGCGTCGGCCACCACGGGCACGGCCTCCAGCTTCAATGCCTGAAACTCGGAGACATTGATGTTGACAAACTTGCAGCTTTCCTTAAACAGCCACTTGGAAGCGGTTGTAAAGTCGGTATAGCGAGTGCCGACGCCGATGACCAGATCGGCTTTTTTGGCGATGTCGTTGGCAGCGGAGCAGCCGGTGACGCCAAGACCGCCCAGATTCAGGGGATGATCCCACACCACGGCGGACTTGCCGGCCTGTGTTTCGCCAAAGGGAATGCCAAATGTCTCGGCGAAGTGCAAGAACTCGGCGTGGGCCTCGGAATAGCGGACGCCGCCGCCGCAGACCAGCAGGGGGTGCTTGGCCTTGCGGATGGCCTCTGCCGCATCGGACAGCGCGGCCTCGGTGGCGGGACGGCGCTCCAGACGCCACACGCGCTTGGCAAAGAAGCTCACGGGATAGTCATAGGCCTCGCCCTCCACGTCCTGAGGCATGGCCACGCACACCGCACCGGTGTTGGCGGGGTCAGTCAAAACTCGGAAAGCAGAGAGCATGGCGCTCATGAGCTGCTCGGGACGGACCACGCGGTCCCAGTAACGGCAGACGGCCTTGAACGCGTCGTTGGTGGAGATGGAGAGGTTATGGGTCTGCTCCACCTGTTGCAGCACGGGGTCGGGCTGACGGCAGGCATACA
>CAZKMN010000108.1:0-6431 GCA_964553905.1 uncultured Oscillibacter sp. | reverse complement strand
CTGGCGCACCAACAACGATGCTCTGGCGCTGCGCTGGGTCCTGATTAACATCGCGCTGTCCGCTGCCTTTCTTCTCACGATCAATCTCTTGGAAAGCAGTCACACGCCCGGTCGGAAGGAGGTACGCTGATGTCTCTCTCCGTTGAAATCCGCAAGCAGTTTGGCGATTTTTCTCTGGAGGTCCAATTCAACGCCGGAGACGAAACGCTGGCGCTGCTGGGCGCTTCCGGCTGCGGAAAGTCCGTGACGCTGCGCTGCATTGCCGGAATCCTGACCCCGGACGAGGGTTCCATCGTCTTGGACGGCGTCACGCTTTTTGACAGTGCCGCCCACATCGATCTGCCGCCACAGCGCAGGCAGGTTGGCTATTTATTTCAGCAATACGCCCTGTTTCCCCACATGACGGTGCGGCAAAATATCGCCGTAGCCGTGCGGGAACGCTCCCGGCGCACAGCGGCAACCGACGAGGCCCTCCGCCGGTTTCAATTGGAGGATGTGGCCTCTCTGCGCCCCTTTCAGCTCTCCGGCGGACAACAGCAGCGCACGGCGCTGGCCCGCATTCTGATCTCTCAGCCGCGAGCTGTTTTGCTGGACGAGCCTTTTTCCGCGTTGGACAGCTTTCTCCAGTACCAACTGGAATCAGAGCTCTCGCAAATGCTGAGCCGCTTTCCCGGCAGTGTGATCTGGGTGTCCCACGATCGGGGCGAGGTCTTTCGCAATTGCCAGCACGTCTGCGTGATGGACCACGGTCACTCCCAGACAGTACGCACGCTCTCAGCGCTCTTTTCAAGCCCCGAGACGGAGGCTGCCGCCCGTCTCTCCGGCTGCCAGAACTATGCCGACGTCCAGCCCTGCGGCTCCGCGGTGGCGCTGCCCCAATGGGGTGTGACGCTGGAGAGCGGACGCTGCGTGCCGCAATCTCTGCGGCGTGTCGGCATTCAGGCCCACCACGTCCGCTTTGCCTCCGCCGATGCACCAAACGCCATCTCCTGCACGGTGGAGCGGGTGATTGAAGATGTCTTTTCAGTCATTGCCCTCCTCCGGCCGGAGCACGCCGTCTCGGCTGCACCGCCGCTGCGGATGGAAGTGGCTAAGAGCAGTTGGAAGCCCCTGTCTCCCGGTGCACAGGTCACCGTCTCCATTGCGCCGGAGCAAATCCTTTTCTTAGGCGATCTTTAAGGAGGTAGATTTCATGTATCATGCCGCTGTATTGACAGTCAGCGACCGCAGCGCACAGGGCCAGCGTCCCGACGCCGCAGGGCCTTTGGTAGCAGAATTGCTCCACACGGCTGGGTATGCCATTCAAAAAACCGCCATTGTGCCGGACGAACAGTCTCAAATTGAAGCCACGCTTCGATCTCTGGCAGACGAGAATGGCATTGCTTTGATCGTAACCACCGGCGGAACCGGTTTTGCGCCCCGGGACGTCACGCCGGAGGCAACGCTGGCGGTCTGCGACCGGCTTTGCCCCGGAATTCCGGAGGCCATGCGCTACGCCTCCCTGAAAATTACGCCCCGCGCCATGCTCTCCCGTGCACAGGCTGGAATCCGCAAGGGCACGTTGATCGTCAATCTGCCCGGGTCCCCCAAGGCTGCGCTGGAAAATCTGGAAGCCGTCCTTCCCACTCTGAGCCACGGTCTTCAAATGCTCTCCGGGGTACAGGCCGACTGTGCAGCACAGAGAGAAGAGTCAAAAAAAGCGTAACGCATTTGCGTTACGCTTTTTTGAGAATGCAGGTTCTGTGCCCGGGAAGAGCCCTGTATGTCTCTGATTGAAAATTCGCCTTACACGAGGCCCTGCACCAGAATGACCAGAATCAAAACCGGCAGGATAAACTGGAAGTAGGGCTTGAGCCAGCGCGGCATTTTCAGGCCCTGTCCGCTGTTGGCTTCCGCCAGATAATTTTCAAAGCCCCAGCCCCATTTGCTCACGCAAAACAGGAGATACACCAGAGAGCCCAGAGGCAGCAGCAGATTGCTCACCAGAAAATCTTCGCTGTCCAGCACGTCCCGACCGCCGATCAGGGTCAAATCGCTCCAGAGATTATAACCCAAGACGCAGGGAACGCTGGCAATCAAAATGAAGACGCAGTTGATGAGGGTCGCTTTTTTCCGTGTCCAACCGAAGTTATCAATGCAACTGGCCAGCAGGTTTTCAAACACGGCAATGACCGTGGAAAAGCTGGCAAACGTCATGAACACAAAGAACAGAGCGCCCCAAAGGCGACCGCCGGCCATGTTGACAAACACATTCGGCAGCGTCACAAAAATCAGGGACGGGCCTGCGTCCGGCTGCACGCCAAAAGAGAAGCAGGCGGGGAAAATGATGAGGCCGGACATCAGAGCCACAAACGTGTCCAGCGTGCAAATGCGAACCGCCTCGCCCGCAAGGGTGTGGTCCTTGGACATGTAGCTTCCGAATATCTCCATGGCCGCAATTCCGAGGCTCAGCGTAAAGAAAGACTGGTTCATGGCAGCCGTGATGACGTTGCCGATTCCGGCTTCCTTCGCCCGTCCAAAATCCGGCAGCAAATAGAACTTGGCGCCCTCTGCTGCGCCGGGCAGCATCAAACTGTGGACCGCCAACACCACGATCAACCCCAAAAGGCCCAGCATCATCACTTTCGTGATCCGCTCCAGACCCTTTTGCAGGCCGAAGCTGCACACCAAGAATCCGGCCAGAACCGTCACGACCATCCAGATGCCCATCTCGCCGGGAGAGGACAGCATCCCGCCGAACACGGCGCCAATGGCATCCCCTTGCAGTCCGTTAAAGGAGCCTGCGGCAAATTTAAAGAAATAGGACAGCATCCAGCCGGACACCGTTGTATAATACATCATCAGCAAATAGCAGCCAATCACGCAAAACCAGCCGTGAAGATGCCACTTGCTGCCGGGTTTTTCCAACGTTCGATACGCCAAAACCGCACTTTTCCGGCTGGCGCGGCCCACCGCCAACTCCATCGTCAGCACCGGAACGCCCATCACCACCAAAAACAGCAGATAAAACAGCACGAACACGCCGCCGCCGTTTTGTCCAGTTACATAGGGGAATTTCCATACGTTTCCGATTCCGATGGCACATCCCGCGCTCACCAGCAAAAAGCCCAGCCGGGATTGGAAGCTCTCACGTTTCATGAACTAGTCTCCTTCTCTTTTCTCACACATCTCATATCCAGAAAGGGCGAAAAAAGAGAACGGTTTGCGCCGTTCTACCCGCCCGCCTTCTGATATGTGCTATATTACCGTTCTTTGGCAAAAAAGTCAACTATTTTACAGGATTCTTCTCCTGTTTTTCGCGATTTTCTTGACATGTCGCCGGGTTTTGTTTCAGTTTTCGGATTGGCGGACATGTCCGTTCTGCCTGCTTCCATCCCCTGTCAGGCATTTTTTCTTGGATACAATTCCAAATTTGCAAGTTGATCGTCCTTTTCTTGCAAAATAGCTTTTCACGTCGCTTTTTTTGTGGTATCATGGGCGATAAGAATTTTCTCGGCAGCAGCCGTAATGCAGGAGGTTTTATACGATGATAACTCTCCATGAAACAGGTGTGTTTTTATCCGGTGGAATGCTTCAAAGCACTGCCTCGATCTCTCCCGCCGAGGGGCAAAAAGAGACGATGTCTTGGAAAATTTTGCAATCTCACAACCAGTCCGGGCTGGAATCCACCCTTAAAATTTGCTTTGACGCCATGGTTTCCCACGATATTACCTACGTTGGGATTATCCAGCAGGCGCGTGCTTCCGGGATGCGGTCCTTCCCTCTCCCCTACGCCTTGACCAACTGCCACAACAGCCTTTGCGCCGTGGGGGGGACCATCAACGAAGACGACCACCTCTTCGGGCTCTCTGCCGCTAAAAAATACGGCGGAATCTATGTGCCCGCCAACCAGAGCGTCATCCACTCTTATGCAAGAGAGCAGATGGCAGGCTGCGGAAAAATGATTCTTGGCTCAGATTCTCACACCCGCTACGGCGCCTTGGGCACCATGGCTGTGGGTGAGGGCGGGCCAGAGCTAGCCAAGCAGCTTTTGAAAAGCACCTGGGACATTCCGTATCCCGAGGTGGTGCTGGTCTACCTCACCGGCGCGCCCAAACACGGCGTGGGTCCCCACGATGTGGCAATCTCGCTGGTGAAGGCCACCTTTGCAAGTGGGTTTGTCAAAAACCGTATTTTGGAATTTGCGGGCCCCGGCATTGCAGCCCTGCCCATTGACTACCGCAACGGCATCGACGTGATGACCACGGAGACGACCTGTCTTTCCTCCATTTGGGAAACAGACGCGGTGACGGAGGAATTTTACCGCACCCACCAGCGCCCGGATGCGTTCACTCCCCTCCATCCCGGGGCATGCGCCTACTACGATCGCTGCATCGAGCTGGATCTCAGCGACATTGAGCCCATGATCGCCCTCCCCTTCCATCCCTCCAATGCCGTGACGATCCACGAATTTCAGCAGCATGCAGCGGACATTCTGGCCGCTGTGGAGGCGGACGCCCAGCGCCGTTTCCCCAAGGCTCACGTCCATCTGCGCGACAAAATCCACGACGGCGGCGTGTGGGCCGATCAGGGCGTGATTGCAGGCTGCGCGGGCGGACTGTTTGACAACATCACGGAGGCAGCGGATATTCTTCAGGGCGGAAGCTGCGGCAACGGCGCTTTTTCTCTGGACGTGTATCCCACCAGCATTCCGGTCAGTCTGGAGCTCACCCGAATCGGAGCCTCCGCCACATTGCTGGAAACCGGCGCTATTTTGAAGCCCAGTTTTTGCGGACCCTGCTTTGGCGCAGGCGACGTGCCGTCCAACAACGGTCTTTCCGTCCGTCACACCACGCGCAACTTCCCCAACCGGGAAGGCTCCAAGCCCGCCGAGGGCCAGTTTGCAGGCGTTTGCCTGATGGACGCCCGGTCCATTGCGGCCACAGCCCGAAACGGCGGCCGGATTACGGCAGCGACAGACGTGGACTATGCATCCCCTCACCGGCCCTATCACTTCGACCAAAGCGTCTACGACCGACGGGTTTACAGGGGCTTTGGCAAGGCAGATCCCGCGGTAGAGCTCATCATGGGGCCAAATATCACGGATTGGCCGCAGGTTCAGCCTCTGGCAGAACATCTGCTGTTGGAGCTGGCCGCAGTTTTGAAGGACCCCGTGACCACCACCGACGAGTTGATTCCCTCCGGCGAGACGTCTTCCTACCGCTCCAATCCTCTGCGTCTCGCGGAATTCACCCTGTCCCGACGGGAGCCCGCCTATGTTGCTCGCGCCAAGGCCGTGGCCGAAAGCGAGGCGTCCCGCCGCTCCGGAAATGCTCCAAAGCGGCTCAGACTTCTGCTCAGTCAGGTGGGAGACGCAGACGCTCTGCTGCCCGCGACCCAATTTGGCTCCTGCATCTTTGCCAACAAGCCCGGCGACGGCTCCGCCCGGGAGCAGGCCGCCTCCTGCCAGAAGGTGCTGGGCGGCATGGCCAATATCTGCTACGAATTTGCCACCAAGCGCTATCGCTCCAACTGCATCAACTGGGGCATTCTGCCCTTTACTTTGGATTTTGGTACGCCCTTTGACTATCAGCCCGGAGACTGCCTGTTTGTCCCCGGTATCCGCAAGGCCATTGCAGCGGGGCAAGAGGATATTCCCGCCACCGTCCTGCTTTCAGATGGCGGCACCCGCCCCATCACGCTCCACGTCAAGGGCCTAACCTCCGCCGAACAGGAAATTATTTTGGACGGCTGTCTCATGAATTTTTACGCAAAGAAGGCGGATTGACATGGAAAAATTGCAAATGACCACGCCGTTGGTCGAAATGGACGGCGACGAGATGACGCGCATCCTGTGGCGCATGATTAAGGATCAGTTGATTTTGCCCTTTGTGGATCTGAAAACCGAATACTACGATCTGGGTTTGCTGCACCGCAACGAAACCCACGATCAGGTGACGCTGGACGCCGCCTATGCCGCCAAGCAGCTGGGCGTTGCCGTGAAATGCGCCACCATCACGCCCAACCAGCAGCGCATGGAGGAATACCCGCAGCTAACGGAGATGTGGAAGTCCCCCAACGGCACCATCCGCGCCATTTTGGACGGCACGGCCTTTCGCACCCCCATCGTCCTGCCCTGCATTCATCCGGCGGTTCGGAATTGGGAAGCGCCCATCACCATTGCCCGTCACGCCTATGGAGACGTTTACAAAGCCGTGGACATGGCTACGGATGAGCCGGGAACTGCCGTTTTGACCTTTCACGGAGAGAGCGGTCGCGAAACGTCCCTGCCGGTTCAAACGGTACGGGGCCCTGCCATCTGGCTTGGACAGCACAACACGGAGGAAAGCATCCGGGCCTTTGCCCGCTCCTGCTTTCAGTATGCCGTGAGCCGCCGTCAGGATTTATGGTTTTCGACAAAAGATACCATTTCCAAGGTCTATGACGGAGCA
>CAZKMN010000107.1:0-6557 GCA_964553905.1 uncultured Oscillibacter sp. | reverse complement strand
GGTTTTCGACAAAAGATACCATTTCCAAGGTCTATGACGGAGCATTTAAGCGGATTTTTGAGGAAGAATACGAGGGAACTTACCGTGCCCAATTTGAAAAGCTGGGGCTCACCTATTTTTACACGCTCATCGACGACGCGGTTGCGCGGGTCATGCGTTCCAAGGGCGGCTTCATCTGGGCGCTGAAAAACTACGACGGCGATGTGATGAGCGACATGGTCGCCACCGCTTTCGGCTCGCTGGCCATGATGACCTCCGTTCTCGTCTCCCCGGACGGAACCATGGAATTTGAGGCCTCCCACGGCACGGTGACCCAGCACTATTACCGTCATCTCAAGGGAGAAAAGACATCCACCAACCCCATTGCCACCATTTTTGCGTGGAGCGGCGCTTTAAAACGCCGTGGGGAGCTGGATGGGCTGGAGCGTCTGGTTCGCTTTGGGAAAGCTTTGGAGCAAGCCTCTCTGGAAACGCTGGAAAGCGGCGTTATGACAAAAGATCTGATTGCTCTGGCAGAGACGGACGTCCCCCTCTCCGCCGTGAACAGCGAGGAATTTTTAGCCGCCATTGCAAAGCGTCTGGCTGCTCTTTCCTTTTAAAGTTTCACGCCCCGCCGCGTATGGAAAAAGGGATCATTTCCGCATAGAGGAAGCCGAAGGGACCGCCGGATTTGCGTCCCTTTGGCGTGTATAAAAAGGATCACCGAACGGGGCGATATTTGACTTTTTTCCATGCCGGGGATACAATAAGAACATCAAATTTGAAAAGGAGCATGTCGCATGCTGTTTTCCGGTCGTCAGCGTCAGGAATATCGCAACGCACCCGCCCATGAGGTCATCTGCCAGTTGCGTTTTCCGACCATTCTCACCATCAATCAAACGGAACCCTCCAAATTTCAGGAGGCGATCCGCGCTGAATTCCCCCAATATGCCCGCCGTCAGGACGTGACGCCGCCCAAGGTCGTCGGTCTGGACGGAGACAACCCCAAGGTCGAGCGGCAGCCGCCTGTCGCCAATTACCACTTTGTCTCCGCAGACAATCTGTGGAAGTTGAATCTGACTGAAAACTTCATTGCCCTCTCCACTCTGCACTACACGGGCTGGGAAGAATTTGCCCGCCATTTGGATCAGCCGCTTGCGGCCTTTATTAAGATTTATCAGCCTGCCTTTTTCCAGCGGGTGGGGCTGCGCTACGTCAATCTTTTCTCCCGCGCAAAGCTTGGCATTCCAGACGCCAAATGGGCCCAGCTCATCGCGCCCGCCTACATCGGTCCCCTGTCGGAGCCCGATGTTTTGGAGGAAAACTTCCTGAACTGCGCCTGCGATCTTCTCTTCCAACTGGATTCCAGTTGTCAGGCAAAGATCCACGCCGGTCCCGGGCGCGTGAAAACCAACGCACCCAATGCGCCGCAGGACCCGGAGGTCAAGTTCATTTTTGATTTGGACCTCTCCATGGGCGGCAACACGCCCTGCACCCTGTCTGCCGCCGCTTTGGAGACCCTGCACGGTCATGCAACCCGCATTTTTGAGGGCGCCGTGACCGATGAGCTTCGCCGCGCCATGGCCCCGGCTTCAGAGGCTTAACGCCAGTTAAACACAAAATTGGCTCCGCTGTTTTTCCCAGAAATGCGGAGCCAATTTTTTGTAAAAAACGTGCGAAATCGTTTACCATGTTTTTGAAATTTCAGGAATTTTTTCTCTTGTGCGAAAGCACACGTTCTCGCTATTCTATATGCGTAAAAGTTCGATACGCTAAACTGGCAAAGATAAGAGGTAATCATCATGTTAAAAAGCGAATATTTACAGCGCGTCTACACGCAGGTTGTGACTCGCGATCCCGATCAGCGAGAATTCCATCAGGCCGTTTTGGAGGTTCTGGAAAGTCTGGATCTGATTGTAGAGCAGCATCCCGAATACGAGCAGCACGGCATCATCGAAACGTTCGTGGAGCCCGAACGGATGATTTGTTTTCGGGTGCCTTGGGTGGATGACGCCGGCGTAGTTCACGTAAATCGAGGTTACCGCATCCAGTTCAGCTCCGCCATCGGCCCTTACAAGGGCGGTCTGCGCTTCCATCCCACCGTGAATCTCTCCATTTTGAAGTTCCTTGGCTTTGAGCAGATTTTGAAAAACAGTCTGACCGGCCTGCCTATGGGCGGTGCCAAAGGCGGTTCCGATTTTAATCCCAAGGGCAGAAGCGATGGCGAGGTCATGCGCTTTTGCCAGAGCTTTATGACCGAGCTCAACCGGCATATCGGCCAATTTGTGGACGTTCCCGCCGGCGACATCGGCGTGGGCAGTCGAGAGATTGGCTATCTCTTCGGACAGTATCGCCGCATCCGCGGCAGCTACGACGCCGGCGTTCTGACCGGAAAGGGGCTTGCCTTCGGCGGCTCTCTGGCGCGGACGGAAGCAACCGGCTACGGTCTTTGCTATCTGACGGATGAGATGCTCAAGTGCATGAGAAACGAGTCCTTCCAAGGCAAAACCGTGGTCATTTCCGGCTCCGGCAACGTGGCGATTTATGCCTGCCAAAAGGCCACCGACCTAGGCGCCAAAGTTGTGGCAATGAGTGATTCCAACGGCTATATCTACGATCCCAACGGAATTTCTCTGGACGTGATGAAAGAGATCAAGCTGGTCAAGCGCGGACGCATCAAAGACTATGCCGCGCAGGTCCCGGGCAGCACGTACACCGAGGGTTTCCGCGGAATTTGGAACACGCCCTGCGACATCGCCCTCCCCTGTGCCACGCAAAACGAGATCGATGGGGACATTGCCGAAATCATTGTGAAAAACGGCGCCATTGCCGTGTCCGAGGGTGCAAACATGCCGTGCCGTCCGGAGGCCATCCGTGTCTTTCAGGACGCCGGGCTGCTCTTCGCGCCCGCCAAGGCTGCCAATGCCGGCGGCGTAGCCACCAGCGGTCTGGAAATGAGCCAGAACAGCATGCGCTACGCATGGTCCTTCGAGGAAGTGGACGCCAAGCTCAAGAGCATTATGGTCAATATTTTCCACAATGCCTATCAAGCGTCTATTGAATGCGGTGTTGACGGCGATCTGGTGGTTGGAGCCAACATTGCCGGCTTTAAGAAGGTCGCCGATGTGATGCTGGCACAGGGCCTGATTTGACTTATATCATTTAAAAAAACGCCCCCAAAGTCCCGCAGGTTCAATCCTGCATGGATTTTGGGGGCGTTTTCCTTTGGAAAGCGGCCTTTGGGGGGTAAAAAGCGCAAGGCTTTTTTCACCAAATTGAGGTTATTGCCCGGGCAGCTCTCTTTTCACGTTCAAGCCTCGCGAAACAGCGGCGTGGAGAGGTAGCGCTCTCCGCTGTCCGGCAGCAGCGCCACAATGACCTTGCCCTTATTCTCCGGCCGCAGA
The DNA here is from genome assembly GCA_964553905.1 of uncultured Oscillibacter sp. Classification (GTDB taxonomy): domain Bacteria; phylum Bacillota; class Clostridia; order Oscillospirales; family Oscillospiraceae; genus Oscillibacter. The sequence continues at coordinate 3,174 of CAZKMN010000107.1, read as the reverse complement.
GCAAGCTGCGCCGCAGCCCAGACAGCCGCGCCGGAAGTGATGCCCACCAAGATGCCCTCTTTACGCGCCAGCTCGCGTCCGGCTTCATAAGCGTCCTGATCGGTGACAAGCATGACCTCATCCAGCAAACTGCGATCCAGATTCTTCGGGATGAAATTCGCTCCGATCCCCTGCAAGCCGTGGGGACCGGCATGGCCCTTTGTCAAAAGAGGAGAGGACGCAGGCTCCACCGCCACCACGCGGACAGCAGGGTTTTGCGCCTTTAAGTATCGACCCGTTCCGCTGAGGGTTCCGCCGGTGCCTGCCCCGGCCACAAAAATATCCACTTTTCCATCGGTATCCGCCCAAATTTCGGGACCGGTGGTTTTTTCATGCGCTTCCGGGTTGGCAGGGTTTTCAAATTGTCCCGCAAGAATGCTTCCGGGAATGGAGCGTTGCAGCTCCTCTGCCTTGGCAATGGAGCCCTTCATTCCCTCTGCGCCGGGCGTCAAAACGATTTCCGCGCCGTAAGCGGCAATGAGGCTGCGCCGCTCCACGCTCATGGTATCCGGCATGGTCAAAATCACATGGTAACCCTTTGCGGCTCCCACGGCGGCAAGGCCGATTCCGGTATTGCCGGAGGTGGGCTCAATGATCGTGGCGCCGGGCGCCAGACGTCCCTCCGCCTCGGCTTTGGCAATCATATTGGCGCCTACGCGGTCCTTGGCGCTGCCGGCGGGATTCATGCACTCCAGCTTAGCCAGAATTGTGGCGGGCAGCGCATGATTTTTTTCATACTGTGTCAATTCCAAAAGCGGCGTATGTCCGATCAAATCGGTAACGCTATGAGCAATCTGCATAGAAATCTCCTCCAATTTTAGTTCATGTCCACATAATACACCTTTTTACTCGGAATTGCAATCTTTCCTTTTTTCTCAGGCAATTTTGTGGATTCAGCCGTTTTTCATCTGCGCTGACCGTTCGATCAGCGTGAGCAGACACTCATATACCTTTCGCGGTTCAATCGGTTAGCCAGATGCGCGTTCATGCCCGCTTCCAGACTTCTTTGCACGTCCTCCGCAAAAGCATTGGCCGTCATGGCAATGATGGGGATCGTTTTGGCCTGCGGATGACCGGATTCCCGAATTTTCCGGGTTGCCGTCAATCCATCCATGACTGGCATCCGAATATCCATCAAAATAGCGTCGAACGGCTGGTGCTCACTACTTTCAAATTTTTCAAGGCAGCTCTGCCCGTTATCCGCCACGATGCTCTTGACGATAGAAAGCCCCAAGCCGCTGCCCTTTCGCTCGGCATCCTCCAGTCGCCGGGAATGATAGAACGGTTCAAACAAATGCTGTTTTGTCTCCTCATCCATCCCGACGCCCGTATCGGAAACCCGGATACGGAACAAGCACAAATTGGGATGCTCTGCGGGAAGCTCCGTACAGTCATAGATCACCTTGCCGCCGCTTGGTGTAAATTTAAAGGCATTTCCAAGCAAGTTGTCCACAATTCGGTTGATCTTCACCGGGTCACCGACCAAGGTATCATGTATGACATGGGTGGTGTGCTCCAGAACAATTCCCCGGGACTTTGCAAATGCCTCGTACCGCTGCATACATTTTTCGTACTCGCGCAGGTGGCTGAACTGCTTTTTTTCCAGTATGAGCTTCCCGGATTCAATGCGGCTCATTTCCAAAATGTCGTTGATGAGCGCCAGAAGCTGAGCGGAGGAGCTTTTGATTGTCTCAAGGCTCTCGCAGACCTGTTCGCTGTCCGAAAGCTCCGCCAGCGCAAGCTCTGTCATCCCCACGATGGCGTTCATGGGCGTACGGATATCGTGGCTCATGGCGGAGAGGAAATCGCGCTTGGCGGCGTTGGCGTGGTTGGCCAGCTCCAGCGCCTGTGCAAGCGTCTCCTTTTGCCTGTGGTATTCCTGCTCCGCTTTAGTGATGTCTGTACGCAAAATCCCGATAAATCGATGCTCCCGATCCACCCAGAAGATCTTGTCCATTTTAATTTCGCCGTCAATGGGCTCAAACTCCGCGTGGGTCACGGTATAGCCCTCCGGATTTTCCAAAAGGCCCTTTTTCATACCGCCGATGCTCAATTGCCGCAGTATTTCCACGCAGCTCTCGTACCGGCCCGTCTCTACGGCCAGCTCTTTGCAATGAGCTTCAAAATCGTCGCCGGTAAACGGAGCCTGCCCCTTGGCAACCGTTTCCCGGGTGTGGGTCACGTAGGAACCGGTCACGGAATCCACCACGGAAGTCAGCTCCACGATGTTGGTCAGCAGCAGCAAAAGTTCCTGCTTTTCTCGCACAGAATCGGTAATGTCCGTGTTGGAAATTCCAATGATCTCCAGCTCTTTGTCAATTTCAAAAATGCGTACCCGCTGCGTGTTGATGGCTCCGTCAACAACGCTTTGACAGGTAAATGTCACCTCCCCCTGCGTGGCAAGCAGGGCTTTGATATGTTCGTAAGAAAATTGGGCGCTGTAATCCGTGGTCTTGCCCGTGATTTGCATATACCGCTCTTCCATTTCTCTGGCAAAAACCGAATACGGCATATCTGTGATCTTCTCGTAAGGTGTTCCCTCTTTACCCAGCACTGCAACCATGCGGTCCGTTTTCATATTGACCGCCATCACCGATTCAAAGTTGCCCTGAACGGTTTTTTGCATCAGCTCCTCCATCAGGTGCTTTTCACTCTCGTCGCTGACCACAAGAAACGCCATCACCGCTCCACTGATGGGTTCTGTCATCAAGTTCAGTATGACGTTGGCGTACCAAAGGGTTTCGCTTTGCACCATGCACTGCATGGAAAACTGATTTTGTCCCTGTTTAAATTCACTCAGCAGTCGGTTTTGGTCAAATTTTTTCTCAAATTCCCGCTTTTCCTGGGGATGGACGATCAAGTCTGCAAACAGGCGGAACAGCGCATTGCGATCCCTTCCGGCCTGCTTTTTCAAATGCAGATCGGTGCGATCCTCCATCTCGATGATTTCCCCAAGTGTCAGATTTGAATACGCGGAAATTATGACATTTTTGGACAAATTCGTGCGATGCAGCCGGAGCATATTTTCCAGACGGATGCGCTGTTCCATCTCCTCTGTCATATCTCTGGCAGAGCCGATGGCAGTTCTTCCCGTCCGGTCGGCAGTCAGGGTCAGCGTCAGTCTTGCCCAGCGAT
>CAZKMN010000106.1:0-6557 GCA_964553905.1 uncultured Oscillibacter sp. | reverse complement strand
GCTGGAGGCGCAGGTTCGTGCGCTGCGTCTGGAGGACACGGTTGTGTTCACCGGAATGGTAAAGCCCGAGGAGGTGCCCGCTTATTACCGGCTGGGAGATCTCTTCGTGAGCGCGTCCCGCAGTGAGACGCAGGGCCTGACCTATCTGGAGGCGCTGGCTTCCGGAGTTCCGGCTCTTTGCCGCCGGGACGAGTGCCTTGCAGGGGTCGTGGTGGACGGCGTGAATGGCTGGCAGTTCCGGGACGGCGTGGAATTTTGCCGGTTTGTGGAGCGCACGGCGCAAGACGGAGAGTTTCGGCAATCCCTTGCCCGGGGCGCCCGGGAAATTGCCCAACGGGAATTTTCCAACCACACCTTTGCCCAACGCGTGCTTGCACTTTATGAAGAGGTGCTGGCTGAACAACAAGCCGCCAGAGTGGCGTGAACGGAGGAAACACACATGCCTCGCTATTTGAATAAAACAGCCATCAATTTTTGCACAATCCTTGGCTGCGTGTTTTGCGTTTTATTTGTGGTCTATGGATTGCAGCAGCGCATTTTCACCTCTCAGGAGGCGCTGGAGACTTTTGTGGCGGGCTTCGGGCTCTTTGGCGCGGCAGTGTTTGTGCTGTTTCAGGCGGTGCAGGTGGTGGTGCCAATTTTGCCCGGTGGGTTGGGCTGTCTGGCGGGGGTGCTGCTGTTTGGCCCGTGGCTGGGCTTTGTCTATAATTATGTGGGCATCTGCCTTGGGTCTGTTGCCGCGTTTTTGCTGGCAAAATGCTATGGACGGCCCGTTTTGACCATGCTTTTCCGGCAGGAGACGATCCAAAAATATGAGGCGTGGACCAAGCGGCATTTTGACCGCTGGTTTGCGCTGGCGATTTTCTTCCCGGTGGCTCCGGACGATTTCCTCTGCTGGCTGGCTGGAACCACGCCCATGTCCCTGCGCCGCTTTTCCACCATTATTTTGCTGGGAAAGCCCGCGTCTATTGCGTTATACAGTCTGGGACTGCAAGTGGCGTTCCAGTGGATCAGCCGCATGGTGCCGGCCTGAGAGAATAGAAAGAGAGTGAAAACCATGAGTGTGCAATTATATTCCGGCTCTTTGGCTCTGGTGGGCAAGAGCGGCGTGGGCAAAGCGGTGGAGCACCAGCGGGAAATGCTGCGGCGCACCGGAATCTCCACAACGGATGTGCCGGAGCAGGATGCTCGGGTGGTCCACTGCAACACGGTGTTCCCCGACTCTTTGCTGACGGCTCTGTGGTCCCGTGCCTGCGGGAAAAAGGTGGTGTTTTACGGACATTCCACCATGGAGGATTTTCGCAATTCCTTCCGTGGCTCCAATCGTTTAGCCCCGCTTTTTCGCCGCTGGATCAAGCTTTGCTACAACAGCGGCGACGTGGTCATTACCCCTACGGAGTATTCCCGCCGACTGCTGATGAGCTACGGCATTCGTAAGCCGGTGTACGCCCTGAGTAACGGCGTGGACACGGAGTATTTTGCGCCCAGCGCACAGCGCCGTCAGGCATTTCGCGCCCGGTACGGCCTGACCGATACGCAAAAGGTGGTCCTTTCCGTGGGCCACACCATTGCCCGCAAGGGGCTGACGGAGTTTGTGGAGCTGGCGCGCTCCCTACCGCAGGTTCGCTTTTTCTGGTTTGGCTACACGCCACTGGAGCTGGTGCCTGCGCCCGTGCGGGAGGCCATCGCTTCCGCGCCGGAAAACCTGACATTCCCCGGCTTTGTGGAAAAAGCGGAGCTGCGGGAGGCCTATTGCGGGTGCGATGTGTTTGCGTTTTTGTCCCATGAGGAGACGGAGGGCATCGTGGTGCTGGAGGCGCTTGCCTGTGGCATTCCCACGGTTTTGCGGGCGATCCCCGTCTATGACGACTGGCTCTCGGACGGGCAACAGGTCTATAAGGCCGAAGACGACGAGGGGCTGCGCGCCCGGGTGGTCGGGCTGCTGGACGGCACGCTGCCCTCTCTGGCCCCGGCGGGGCTGGACGTGGCCCGCTCTCGCAGTCTGGACGCCGTGGGACTTCGCCTTCGGGATATCTACGAGCAAGAGGCGTTCCCCTACCACACGGGACTTCCCATTCAGACGCTTCGCTCCCTGCGTCGCCGTCTTCCCGGCGTGTAAGCGGGATGGAAGTCGTTTTTCAAACAACAGCCTATGACTTGCCGACGCTCGTAGAGCAGGTGAGCTGGGCGCTGGAGCAGAGAACAGATCGCCGCTCCCGGGAAAAGTTTCCAAAGCTGTGGGCCTTTGTGGATGGCGCTGCCCGCTGCCGTGTCTCGGAGAAACGGTTGCGCCGTCGGCGCATCCGCGCAAAAGTGTACGGCATTCTTTTGCTGGGAATGGGCGGCTTTTTGCTCCTTCCCGGCCTGATGGCCCCCGCGGAGCTGCCGATTCCTCTGGGCGCGGGCATCATTGGGGTGAGCGCGGGGGTCGGAGCGCTGTGGAGCGGTCGTCGGGGCCGCGCCAGCCGGTTTGACCGGGGAGCGCAGCGGTTGCTCGCCGGGTTGCAGGGCCTTTCGCCTACGCAAATCCGTGTTGACGCGGAAAGCGTGACGGTTGCACAGGGCGAGAGAATCCCCTGCTGCCAGATAGAGTGGGTGATGGAGACTGCGGATTTGCTGGTGCTGTTTTGGGCGCAGCAGGTTTTGGTGCTGCAAAAGGCCGATTTGGTCAGCGGAACGGCGGCGGAGTGCGTGCAGCTCTTGTCTGCCCATCTTCCACCGGAACGGCTCTGCCGGGAAGCAGAGACTGAAAGAAAAACAGAATAAGGACGCCACCGCAAAATGCAGTGGCGTCCTTTGTTTTGCTCAATTAGGTCAGGCCATGCGGCATTCTTTTGCCGCTTACTCAGCGCGGTCGCCGGGGCCCGGACTGGGGGGTTCAAGCCCCACTTCCCGCACGGTCAGCGTGCTCTCGGCCACGGTAAAACGAATCTCCAGCCCGGCGAAGCAAAAGCCGTATATGCGCTCCGGGTCCTTTTGGTAATGCGGCCGGGGGTCCTGAGCCAGCACGCCCCGCAGCGCCTCGCGCCGGTCGGGGGGAATCTGCTCCAAAAGGGCAGGAGGAAAAACGACCTCCAGTGTCTCTCCGGCGGGGACGCCGGCAAAGCCGCCTGACGCGGAGGGATGGCAATCCCCATAGGGGAGATAGGGCTTGATGTCAAAAATTGGTGTGCCGTCCACCAAGTCCGCCCCCCGCAAATGGAGAATGGGCCCCAGCTTGGAGGTGAGCTCCACACGCTCCAAAATCACGGAAGAAAGGCCGATGGGATTGGGCCGGAACGGGGAACGGGTGGCGAACACGCCCATTTTAGCGTTGCCGCCCAGCCGGGGCGGACGCACCGTGGGGGACCAAGTGTCCCGCACAGCCTGATGAAAGGCCCAAATGAGCCAGACGTGGGAAAAATCCTCCAAACCCCGCACGGCGTCCGGGTTTCGGAATTCCGGCTCAAAGACGACACGGGACGTCAGGGCGTCCACCAGTCCGCTTTGCCGCGGCACGCCAAATTTTGAAGAAAAATCGCTCTCGATCCGGGCAATCACCTGCATGGAATATGACGACTGGTCCAATTTGCGACCTCCTTTCCCGCGAGGGCTCGAGCCCTAGCTTTAAAAATTCCCGCAAGGCATCAAGCCCTGCTTCAAAAATTGCGGCCCAGACTGCGCGTCCGTTTTGCAAAAAATCCACGACCTTGTCTCTTCCAAAGGCGGTGACGGAATCTCAAACGGAGCTGCGGGCTGCGCCTTAAATCACTGCCATTATACTGAAATGGCTTCGGCGCGTCAAGGAAAACCCAATTGACAAGACCGGCGCGGTCGAGGTATGCTTGAAAACAGGAAACGAGCAAAAGCAGGAGGATGACTATGAGAGGACAGGAACTTCTGGCGGCAGTGATCGACGGGCAGGGCGGCGGCATGGGCCGCGCTTTGGCTGAGGCCGTGAAACGGGCGTACCCCGCGCTGCGGCTGCGGGCCCTTGGGACAAATGCCCTTGCCACCGCCGCCATGCTCAAAGGCGGCGCGGATGAGGGGGCCACGGGCGAAAACGCCGTGGTGGTGGGCGCTGCCCGGGCGCAGATCTTGCTTGGGCCGGTGGGCGTTCTGGCTGCAAACGGGCTTTTGGGCGAGGTGACACCTCGCATGGCGGAGGCCATCGGCGCCAGCGATGCGGTGAAGATTTTGCTCCCCTCCCAGCGTTGTAGCATCCGCCTTGCGATGGGGCCCAATCAGCCACTGCAAGTGTATCTGGATCATGCGGTACGCTTGGTGGGAGAGGAACTGGAACGATTGGGTGTACGGGAGGAATGTGTATGAAACGGGAATTTTGGCGCGGGATCGTCCATGCGCTGGAGGGCGGTGAGCCGGTGGAGCTGGTGAGCATTTTGCAATCCGGGGGGTCCACCCCCCGGGGCGCAGGCGCAATGATGGCAGTCAGCGCGACCGGGCGCTCGGACGGCACCGTGGGCGGCGGAAATGTGGAATATGCGGCCCAAAAGCTGGCGGGAGAACTGCTGGAACAGGAGGCGGACGCCGTGCGCTCTTTCCGCTTTGTGCCCGGCGATGCAGCCAGTCTTGGCATGGTGTGCGGCGGCGACGTGACGCTGCAATTCCAGTATCTTTCGCCTCGGGACACTGAGCTGACGGCGCTGCTGCGGCAACTGATGGAGCGCTGCGGCAGCGACGGCGACGTGTGGCTGGTGCGGAAGATGGAGCGAGAGCGCGTTGTCCTCACCACGTTGGCGGATCGAGAAAAAGGGGCGCTGTGCGGCGAGACGCTGCCGGATGGACTGCTGGAAAACCGGGCGGTGCTCCGGGACGAGTGGTTTTCCGTACCAGCTGTGCGCGCCGGAAAGGTCTATCTCTTCGGCGGCGGGCATGTGTCGCAGGCGCTGGTTCCGGCCATTGCTGCCGTTGGCTTTCGGCCCGTGGTGTACGATGACCGTGCGGAATTTGCAGATCCGGCGCTCTTCCCTCTGGCGGAGGCGACCTTGCAGGGTGACTTTTTGCACCTTTCGGACAGCTTGCGGGTGACTGCCGACGACTATGTGGTGGTGGTGACTCGGGGGCATCAGGCGGATTTTGAGGTTTTGACGCAGGTGCTCCGCAGCGGAGCAAAGTACCTGGGCTGCATCGGCTCTCGAAAAAAACTGGCCCTGTGCCGGGAGCGGTTGCTCAAAGCCGGCTTCACGGCGGAGGAAATTGACTGCGTCCATGCGCCAATCGGTCTGGAGATTGGGGCGGAGACGCCGGAGGAGATCGCCGTTTCCATTGCGGCGGAGCTGATTGCGGTGCGGGCCGGGAAGCTCTGAGCGCCCAATGCCTTCGCTGTGGGAAAAGCATGAAAAGCAGAAGTAAAATAAGCGGAGGGGCAGAAACAAGCTTGTTTCTGCCCCTCCGCTTTTAAGTCCGCTTTAGTGAGTTCCGCGAAAGCGAAACAAATAGCCACCCGAGGAAAAAGGGGACTGCGAGGGAATCCGTCCACATCCCTTTATCAAAAATTCAGTGCTGATTTTCATAATTAGTACAATTTGAGTACGCAAAATGAAAAAAACCCCGGAATCCCTGTAAAATCAAGGATTCCGGGGCTTTAGCCGTTATTCCCACTCGATGGTGGCGGGGGGTTTAGAGGTGATGTCGTAGACGATGCGGTTGATGTGGGGCACCTCGTTGACAATGCGGACGGAAATGCGATCCAGCACCTCGTAGGGGATGCGGGTCCAGTCCGCCGTCATGAAGTCCGTGGTGGTGACGGAACGCAGCGCCAGCGTATAGTCATACGTCCGGCCATCGCCCATCACGCCAACCGACCGCATATTGGTCAGCACGGCAAAATACTGATTCATGGTGCCTTCCAGCTTGGCCTTGGCAATTTCATCCCGGAAGATGAAGTCGGCCAGCCGCAGCGTATCCAGCTTATCTTTGGTGATGTCTCCGATGACCCGGATCGCAAGACCCGGACCGGGGAAGGGCTGGCGCATGACCAGATATTCCGGCAGATCCAGCTCCCGGCCCAGCTGACGGACTTCGTCCTTAAACAGCGGACGCAGAGGCTCGATGATCTCCTTGAAATCCACGTAATCCGGCAGACCGCCAACGTTATGATGGCTCTTAATCACGGCGGCATTGCCAAGACCCGACTCGATCACGTCGGGGTAGATGGTGCCCTGCACGAGATAATCCACCTGACCAATCTTCTTGGCTTCCGATTCAAAGACCCGAATGAATTCCTCACCGATGATCTTGCGCTTGCGCTCCGGCTCGGAAATACCGGCCAGCTTGCCGAGGAACAGCGTCTCGGCGTTGACGCGGATAAAGTTGATATTCCACTTGCGGAAAGCGGCTTCGACTTCGTCACCCTCGTTCAAGCGCATCAGACCATGGTCCACAAACACGCAGGTGAGCTGATTGCCAACGGCCTCGGCAACCAAAGCGGCAGCCACAGAGGAATCCACGCCGCCGGAGAGAGCCAGCAAAACCTTGCCGTCTCCCACCTTTTCCCGAATCTGGCGGATGGCGGCGTCCTTATAGTCCCCCATGCTCCAGTCGCCGGTGGCGCCGCA
>CAZKMN010000105.1:0-6585 GCA_964553905.1 uncultured Oscillibacter sp. | reverse complement strand
TCGGGACTGCGATTTCTTCTGGCCATAATATAAACCTCCGATGTGGTGCTTCTATAGTATCTCACATCAGGTGTTGCTTTTAAATCCGTCAGCGCATTTGACGCTTACGGATAAAAGATGAACTTTACTTGGATTTTGGACTCAACTCAGCTGACAACATTCCTGCCCTGCTAGAGCAATATGTGCATTATTTTAACAACGACCGCTGTGCTGCAGCTTTGGGATACAAAAGCCCAGTTCAGTACAAGACCGAACTGGGCTTTTAATGTTTCCTTTTTTAGTGTCTACTTTTCCTTGACAGGTTCACGGACGATTGTCCGGCCCCTTTTTTTTATACGCTTTGCGTGGGGTCCTTTTCCGTGGGGCTGGCAAACGGATGTTCCTTGTGCTCCACCAGAGCGCGAATCAGCTCCACCGTGCCGCCAAGGCCCAGATAGCTACTGTCCATGCAGTAATGGTAGCTCTCCGGAGCGCCCCATTTTTGAGAGGAATAATACTCATAATACGAGGCGCGGCGCTTATCCGTTTTCACGATCAAAGCCTTCGCTTTTTCCGGCGCGAGATTCTGCCGCTTAGAAACCCGCTCCACCCGGACATCCATGGGCGCATGGATGAAAAGGCTCAGATGGTTCGGATTATCCGCCAGCGCATAATCCGCGCAGCGGCCGATGATGACGCAGGGCCCCTGCTCGGCAATGTGCCGAATCGTATCGAACGTGGCAAGATACACCTGCTGTTCCAGAGAATCGCCCGCACCGGTGCCGGGCAAGGCAAACATGTACGAATCCATCGCGATGGAATAGAGCAGGCTCTTGGGCCGCTCATCAAAATTTTCAAAGATTTTTTCACAAAGTCCGCTCTTTTTGGCGGCCTCTTGCAGCAGCTCCTTATCATAAAACGGGATGCCCAGCTCCTTTGCAACGCGGATGCCGATCTCTTTTCCGCCGCTGCCGAACTGACGCCCAATGGTAATGATGGTTTTCATGGGAATTCCCCTTTCGTTGCTTATCAGCTTTCTGAAATCGCGGATTTTTGCGCCGTGGCGCTTGAGAAGCAGGCGCATATGCGCTCTGATTGTTTTCAGTATTATACCGCATTTTTGAGCCAGCGTCAAACGAAAGCACATCCATCCGGCAGAGGTTTTGGTCAGTCTCCGGAATACACGGCATAAAAAAACGGCGCAGCCATGGCTGCGCCGTTTTGACGGGTTTTATTTTTGTGCAGGCTTGCGATCAGGCTCCGGGTTTCCCCCAAAGGCCGTTCCACCACTCGCCATCGGCGTCCCCAAAGCCGCCGGACGGGTCCGTGGGTTCCGTGGTCGCAGGCGGTGTAGAGGGCTCTGTGGGCTCCGTTGTCGGTTTGCCGCCCTCAGAGGGTTTTTCATCAGAGGGCTTGCTCGGCGTTTCTGTGGCGGGAGGCGAATAGTTGGGGTCATTGGGGTCTACATCGCCGCCCGGAACCACGGCTCCTGCGGTATGGGCCGGACAGCCGTTTTGTGCCGCCGATTCCAGTGTGGAGATCAGATACGGCGTGTCCTCCGCCACGATGGTGGGGCCATAGTCCGTGCGTGTGTAGTCCAAAAAGCTCTTTTTGCTCACCTGATCTGCCGGGCAGAACTCTCCCGCCAGACACTTCCCCTCCTCGCAGTAATCCCGGAAAACATGCATCGTGCAGGACTCCGTTGGAGCGGTTCCCTCCGCCACAGTCACAGAGATCGTCCGATCTCCCCGGCTGTCGGCCCGGCAGGCGTCTGTCGTCAGCAGGCCGCTGTCGCGGCAGACCTGAACCGTCACAAGGCCGCTGGAAGGCTTGTCAAAAGCCTTATTCGGCAATTCATCATGGATTTTCTGCATGACTTTTTTCCACATGGTAATGGCCGGGTTTCCGGAATAGCTGATTTTTTCAGGGGTATCATAGCCCGTCCATACCGCCGCCGTGTAGTACGGGGTATAGCCCACAAAGTAGCGGTCATAGTTTTCGCTGGTCGTTCCGGTCTTACCGGCAATGGCCATGCCGGAAAATCTTGCGGAAGAACCGGTACCGCCGTTTACAACGCCCTGAAGCAGCGTATTCATAAAGTAAGCGGTGCTCTCCTTCATGGCCACGTGCTCTTCGCCTTCGTTTTCCAGAATAACGGTCTGGTCGTCCGCCGCCGTGACTTTCACATAGGTCCGGGGCTCATGATAGACGCCGCCGTCGGCAAAGGTGGCATAGCCTGCCGCCATTTCCACGGTGTTCAGACCGTAAGTCAGGCCGCCAAGGCCCAGAGACGCCACATTCATGTCGTCTGCAACAAGGCTCAGTCCCAGCTTTTCCGTGGCAAACGCATAGGAATCCGCTGTGCCCAGCTTTTCCACAACCTGCACCGCCACGGTGTTGATCGAGCTTGCAACGCCTTGGGAAAGCGTGGTCCAGCCGGTAAATTTATTGGGCGAGTTCTTCGGCCACGGATTGTCGTTGAGCAGCCGGACCGGGTAGTTATCAAACGTAGACGCCATGGTGACCACATTGCTCTCCAGCGCCGGTGCATACACCGTGAGAGGCTTGATGGAAGAGCCAACCTGCCGGGTACCGGTGGCGTAGTTCCAGAGGAGGTTGCCCTCCTTTTCCCCCACGGCGCCGACCATGGCAACAATGTCGCCGGTATAAGGATCGATGATGGTGATGCCGGATTGGAGCTTTTGTCCCCGGCGAGACGTCACGTCCAGATTGCTGCGGTCATAATAAACCGACTCCGCAATTTCCTGAACGTGGGGATCAAGCGTGGTATAGATATGGTATCCACTGTTGTAGATCCGCTGTTTTGCGGAATCCATGGAGATATTTTCCTTAGCGGCCAAATCTCCGGCCACATCGGTAAAGACCTGATCGACGAACCAGGAATTGACCTTCACGCCGCCGCTGGCCGCCGCGACCAGATCCTCGGCGGAGGTGGTTCCGTCCGTAAAGCGGAGCTCCTCGGCAATCGCCGCATCCCGCTCCTGCTCCGAAATGTAACCCAGATTGCACATCTTCTTTAGGATCGTCTCCTGACGCTCCTTGTTCAGTTGCCGGGCCGTGACCTGAGTGCCGTCCTTCCGGGTGATGACGAGCTTGGACATGGGGCCATACTGATAGGGATTATTCGTGATGGCCACAAGGCACGCGCTCTCTGCCAGATCCAGTTCGGAGACGTCCTTTCCAAAATAATAATTGGCAGCCGTCTGGACGCCGTAGCAGCTCTTTCCCAAAAAGATGGTGTTGAGATACAGCTCCAAAACTTCCTGCTTTGTGTAGTTCTTTTCAAATTCCAGCGCTCGGAAAATCTCCCGCACCTTCCGGTTGACGGTGCCCGCGTTGTCGCCGGTCATATTTTTCAAAAGCTGCTGGGTGATCGTCGAGCCGCCAAAGGTATCCCGCATGCCAATGAACATATTCACCGTTGCGCCGGCGGTGCGCTTCCAGTCCACGCCGTGATGCTGGAAAAAGCGCTCGTCCTCAATGGAGACGGCAGCCTGCCACAGCGCATCCGGCATCTGGTCGTAATCGGCCCAAATGCGGTTTTCCACGCCGTAGAGATTTTGATACTCGACCCATTCTCCCGTGGTCTTATCCTCGTAATAAATAACGGAGCTGAGATTCATGGTATAATCCTCCGCCCGCACCTGCAAAGAGGGCGTCAGCGTAGTTTTGACATAGGCCATGAACAATCCCGCCAGCATCAGGGCCGTGCAAAGCCCAATCAGTAAAACCGTCCCCAAAATGAAGAGCGGTCCGTTTCCTCCGGTGCGATGAGTCTGCCTGGTCATTCGGCTGCGGGCCGTGCGCTGGTGCGTCGGTTCCCTTTTCCCCTGTTCCAATGCAGTGCACCTCCTTTTCTTTCCTCAAATTTCCACAAGAGCCGTCTATCTTCCGCACACATGGCAGGTCCAGAGGCTCATGATACGCCATAATACTTACTATTGTACCATCCTTTGTCAACACTGAAAAAGTCGTATTTGTGTAGAAAAAAGTTCCAACATTCTTACATAACCCTCATTATATCCAAATTATTTTAAAAATTTTTGGTATGGTTTTTGCTATTTTGAAAACTTCGCCCACTTGCAATCCTCCCAAAAGTCAGGTACAATTAGGCCATACAAATCAAGAAAAGGAGCACCGCTCATGTCTGAAGATTTTGGCCCCACTTTTATCTCCGTCACGGATGAGGACGGCAAGGAGCTGGTTTTAGAGTTTGTTTCCACGCTGGAATATCAGGGCCAGCAATACCAGGCGTTCTTTCCCGCAGAGACCGAGGGGGAGGAAGAAGACGAGGATGCCGGACTCATCATTTTAAAAGTGATCCACGAAAACGGCGAGGATCTGCTCTCCACGCCGGACTCTGAAGAGGAGCTGGAGGCCGTGTACGACCTGTTTACCGAATCTCTCTTTGAAGAGGACGACGAGTAAAAGCCCAAAAAATACCACTGCCGGAGCATTCGTTTTTGATTGCATTTGACCGGCAGATGTGTTACAAATGGAAAAGGCCCTGCGGGGTGCGTGATAGATCTTTTTTAACCCACATTTCGTTATACGGGATGCCGATCCAACCTGTGGTTCGCAGGCCTCCCGGCTGCATCGGCGGCTGGAAGTTGGAAGCGATAAAGCAGTTTGCAGGCAACCCACCTGTCCGTAAAGGTGCAGGTTATAACGGGTCTACACGGCCTCTGCGGGGTCCCTTTTTTCACAGCGGCAGAGCAATGCTCTGCCTTTTTTCAGGTTGCTTTCAGCTTTTGCTGTTAACATGAACACCAGCGAATTTCCCCTTGCACTATGGGGCTATTTCCAGTATAATATACGAGTGCGTAATTTCCGGTCTTTACAGAGGCCTTGCACCTGAATACTTGAGAGGACTGAAACACAAATGAGTGCATCAAACGAAAAAAAACAACATCAGTCAGAGGCTGGTCTGGCCTCTGATCCCAAAACGGCCCGCGAGGCGCAGCAGCGCAAGGAGGAGCGGCGCAGCAACATGGTTTACGCCGCAATCGCCATCGTTTTTGTCATCGTGGCCGTGATCTCCCTCACTTGGAAATCCAATGTGATTCAAAAGAACGCCACTGCCGTTTCCATCAACGGGGAATCCTACAACGCAGCCGAGGTTGATTTCCATTTTCAGGAGGTCTATCGCAGCTTCCTCAGCCAGAACTCCTACTATCTCAGCTATCTGGGACTGGACACCAACACGGATCTGCGCGATCAGCAGTTTGGTGAAGACCAGACCTGGTTCGATTATTTCCTCGATCAGGCACTCCAGCAGATGGTGACTGTTCAGGCCCTGAATGAAGCCGCTGCCGCAGAGGAGTACAACTGGACAGATGCAATGCAAACCCAGTTGGACGACTCGCTGTCTGCGCTGAAGACCAACGTCCTATCCTACGGCTACCCCTCTTTCTCCCAGTATCTCACCGCCGTGTACGGCGCATCTATGACGGAGAAAATCTACACAGAGCAGGTCAAGGCCTCCATTTTGGCACAAAATTATGCCACCGCTTACAGCGACAGTCTGACCTACACCACCGATGATCTCACCGCAACATACACCGCAGCGCCCAACATGTATGACAAGGTCTCTTATGATGGCGTCCGCGTGAATGGCTCCGTCCCTACCAAGGATGCCGACGGCAACGCCGTGGAAGTGACCGACGAGATGAAATCGGACGCCATGACTGCGGCTAAGGCCACTGCCGACGAGATCTATGCCTCTTGGAAGAGCGGCAAGAGCTTCTCCGATCTGGCAGAAACCAGCGAAAACGCCACCATCAGCAGCTCCGAGAGCAACTCCTACACGGAATCCGTGCTGGGCGACTGGCTGTTCGATTCCGCACGTAAGAGCGGTGATTCCGCCGTGCTGGAGGACGCCGACAGCTCTGCATATTATGTGGTCACTTTCCGGGATCGCTATCGCGAGAACTACAACACCGTCAATATCCGCCACATTCTTTTAAAGACGGACGACAGTGCTCTGGATCCAGAATCCGAGACATACGAAGCGGACTTGAAGGCACTCAACGACGCCACGAAGGCCAAGGCTGAGGAATTGCTGGCACAGTGGAAGGCCGGCGAGGCCACGGAAGACTCCTTTGCCCAGCTTGCCACTGAAAAATCCGAAGACACCGGCTCTGCCGCAAACGGCGGTCTTTATCAGCAGATCTATCAGGGCCAGACCGTGCCCGAATTTAACGACTGGTGCTTTGATTCCGCCCGCAAGAGCGGCGACACCGGGATTGTCTATGGTGACTCCGGCAGCTATAAGGGCTATCATATCATGTACTTTGTGGGAACCGATCTCCCTTACTGGCAGGTGCGTGTGACCTCTGACCTGAAAAACAGCGCTGTGAGCGCATGGTATGAGGAAAAGACCGCGGATTACACCGCCGAACAGCACAGCTTCGGGATGCGCTTTGTAGGCTGATCTCCGACTGCACAACATGATGGGACCGGCTTTGAAATGTCAAAGCCGGTCCTTTTTGAAATTTTACGAAAGAGGTTCTATATGGAGCATCCGTTTTTACGCTGTGAAATGCTCTGGGGGCAAGCCGCGCAGCAGCGCCTTGCCCAGTCCCA
>CAZKMN010000104.1:0-6598 GCA_964553905.1 uncultured Oscillibacter sp. | reverse complement strand
ATTCCTCTGGCTCCTCTGACGCTGGGCTTGATTCTGGGCGGCACCGCCGACACCAGCTTCCGTCAGGCTCTGACGCAGTGCAACGGCTCCATCATCCCCCTGCTGTCCCGCGGCATGGGTCTGGTTTTGCTGGCAGTTGTTGCCTACACGCTGATCTCCGGCGTCATCAAGACTGTTAAGGATGTCAAGAGACAGCTGCGCGGCGAGGAAAAAGAGATCTAAAAGCAAATCTTGTTGAAAAGAGCATAAAAAGACCTGCCGCAAGATTTGAACAGAACCGGTAAATCCGGCAATTACAAAGACCCCTGATGTAGAAAAACCAAAGGACTACATCAGGGGATATTTGCCTGTTTGAAGAACAGGAGACAGAACCTATCGTTTTGCATACAACTCGTAGAGAATAAATTCAAAAAGGGGATGCGTATCATGAAAATGAACCTTCGCAGCAATTACCGCTATGCCATTGCCTGCCCAACCAGTATGGGCGTCCGCATCACTCCGGCTGATCGCATGGCTGTCCACAACAGCAATCAATTCTATTTGCAGACCACCAGCGCTGAATCCAACGTTTTGAATATTGCCTCTTCTCTGGGTAAGGAATGTCTGGTATTGACCAAGTTCGTCAAGGGCAGCCCCATTGCTCAGTTTATCAAAAATAACCTGAATTCCCGCAACATCCGCTTTGAAGGCGTCGAGGTGGAGCAGGGCGGACCTTGGGGCTATCGCCATCAGTTCAACATCGCCGACTCCGGTTTCGGCATGCGTGCACCCCGCGTGTGGAACGACCGTGCCGGCGAAGTCGGCAGAACCTTGTCTGCCGACGAATTCGATGTGGAACGGATCTTCGGCGAGGAGGGTGTGGGAATCCTGCATCTGTCCGGCTTGATCGCTGCCATGAGCCCCGAGACCACTCAGTGCTGCCTTGAATTGGCTCACGCTGCCAAGAAGTACGGCACGCTGGTCAGCTTCGACCTGAACTACCGCGCCACCTTCTGGAAGGGCCGTGAGGAGGAGCTGGGCGCTGCATTCCACGAGATCGCCTCCGTGGCGGATGTTCTGGTGGGCAACGAGGAAGACTTCCAGCTGTGCCTTGGCATTCAGGGTCCGGAGGCCGGTGGGAAGGATCTGGGCGGCAAGATCGAAAGCTTCAAGGGCATGATCGGCGAAGTCATGGCAAAATATCCCAACGCCAAGGTCTACGGCAACACCCTGCGTCAGGTCATCAACGCCAACGAACATATGTGGGGCTGCCTGCTGTGCGCGGAGGGACAGTGGTATGTGGAAGAACCCCGCGCCATTCGGGTTTTGGACCGGATCGGCGGCGGCGACGGCTTCACCGGCGGCCTGCTTTATGGCATTCTGAACGGCTGGGAGCCCGCACAGTGCGCGCAGTTTGGCTGGGCCACCGGCGTTCTGGCTGCCAGCAGCCTGAACGATTACGCCGAGCCTGCCGATGAAAAGCAGGTCTGGGACATCTACGCCGGCAACGCCCGCGTCCAGAGATAACGGGGAGGAAACGAACGATGAAAAAAGCTGATATTGGCCTCGTTGGCTTGGCTGTCATGGGTGAAAATCTGGTCATGAACATGGAATCCAAGGGATTTACCGTGGCCGTTTACAACCGCACCACCCAAAAAGTCAAAAACTTTACGGAAGGCCGTGCCGCCGGCAAGAACATTGTTGGCTGCTATTCCATTGAGGAGCTGGTGGCCAATCTGGAAAGGCCCCGCAAGGTCTTTATGATGGTCAAGGCCGGCTCCGCCGTGGACAGCCTGATCGACCAGCTCATCCCCTGTCTGGAGGAGGGCGACATCCTCATTGATGGCGGCAACAGCCACTTCCCCGATACCATTCGCCGAACCGCCTATGTGGAGAGCAAGGGCCTGCTGTATGTGGGCTGCGGCGTCTCCGGCGGCGAAGAGGGCGCCCTGAACGGGCCCTCTATGATGCCCGGCGGTTCTCCCGCCGCATGGCCCTTCATCAAGCCCGTTTTTCAGGGCATCTGCGCCAAGGTGGAAGACGGCGCTCCCTGCTGCGACTGGGTGGGCGAAAATGGTGCCGGTCACTTCGTGAAGATGGTCCACAACGGCATTGAGTACGGTGACATGCAGCTGATTTGCGAGGCATACCAGCTGATGCGTGACGGTCTTGGCATGACCAACGAGGAAATGTACGAGGTCTTTGCCGCGTGGAACCGGACCGAGCTGGACAGCTATCTGATCGAGATCACCCGTGACATTCTGGGGTATAAGGACGAAGCCGGCGAGAGCACCGTGGACTATATTCTGGATACCGCCGGACAAAAGGGCACCGGCAAGTGGACCGCCATCTCCGCGCTGGACGAGGGCGTGCCCCTGACATTGATCGGTGAGGCTGTGTTCGCACGCTGCCTCTCTGCCATGAAGGACGAGCGCACCAATGCCGCAAAGGTGTTCCCCAGAAGCATTCCCGCCTTTGAGGGCGACAAGGCTGCCTTTATCGAGAGCATCCGCAAGGCCCTGTACGCCTCCAAAATCATTTCCTACGCACAGGGCTATACCCTGATGCGTACCGCCGCCAAGACCTACGGCTGGAACCTGAACTATGGCGGCATTGCCCTCATGTGGCGCGGCGGCTGCATTATCCGCAGCGTGTTTCTGGGCAAGATCAAGGAAGCCTACGATAAGAACGCCGCACTGGAAAACCTGCTGCTGGACGATTACTTTGCCGCGACCATAAAGACGCTGGTGGATTCTTGGCGGGACGTGGTGGCCTACGCTGTGAAGATCGGCGTTCCCATGCCGACCTTCTCCTCCGCCTTGAACTATTTCGACGGGTATACCACCGAATGTCTGCCCGCCAACTTGTTACAGGCCCAGCGTGACTATTTCGGCGCCCACACCTATGAGCGCGTCGATCAGCCCCGGAGCCAGTTCTATCACACCAACTGGACCGGTCATGGCGGCAACACCGCAGCGGGCGCCTATAATGCGTAATCCCATCGGCATCATTGCGCTGGATTTGGACGGCACGCTGCTTAATTCCAATAAGGAACTCACCCCCGGCAATCGGGCGGCTCTGGAACGGGCTGCCGCTGCCGGTGTTGAGATTGTCCCCACCACCGGCAGATTTTTCAACGCCATGCCGGAAGTTATCCGTCAGCTGCCCTTTGTCCGCTATGTGATTACCATCAACGGCGCGGAAGTGCGGGATTTGCACACCGGGCAGGCGATCTATCAGGCGGAGATCCCTTGGCGACAGGCAGTGGAGCTGATGGGGGAGCTGGATCAGTGCGGTGTGGTCTACGACTGCTTCATGGGGAACGGCGCCTACATGACCGGCGAGCTGAAAAAGCTGATCGACAGCACGGTTTCCAGTCCTCATTATCGCAAGATGCTTCATGAGCTGCGTCAATCCGTTCCCGAATTGAAGGAATTTCTGGCCCAGCGTCAGAAGGACGTACAGAAGGTGCAGTTTTTCAGTCCGAACGAGGCTCTGCGCTGCCGCCTGATGAAGGAGCTGCCGGAGCACTTTGAGGGCATATACGCATCCAGCTCCGTTTCCGACAACGTGGAGTTTAATCAAATCCATGCCAACAAAGGCGAGGCGCTGATGGTTCTGGCGGACCATCTGGGCGTGGCCCACGCCGCCACCATGGCCTTCGGTGACGGGCTCAACGACCTGTCCATGATCAAAGACGCCGGGATCGGCGTAGCCATGGACAACGCCTGCGATGAGGTCAAAGCACTGGCCGACGATATCACACTGTCCTGTGACGAGGAAGGTGTTGCCTACGGCATCAACAGAGTTTGCTTCGGAGACGTGTGATCTTCTGCCACAACGCAATTGTTTTCCCGATGATGTGGCGGTCGGCGCTTGGGGCACAACAGTAGCCATGCAAGCGCATACTTATGAGAAACCTTGTGAAAGCGCCATGATTTCATATCGGCGGGGAGAGGGCCTCGTTGCTAAAATATCAAAAGAAGCAGGATGGCAGACGAGCGTTTCGTCTGCCATCCTGCTTCTTTTCAATTGGACCATGGGGCGGTTTCAGCCTTATCCCCGCACTTTTTTCAAAATTTTGACGACCTCGTCCTTTTTCAAAACCTTGCCAAAGGAGACGACCTTGCCGTCTACCACCAGAGCCGGAGTGGTCATGACCCCGTAAGCCGCAATCTGCGTGAAGTCCGTCACGTGGTCAATGGCGTCGCTCATGCCAAGCTCTTTGAGTGCCTCCACCGTGGCAGATTCCAGCGCGTTGCACTTCGCGCAGCCGCTGCCCAAAACCTTGACGGCAGAACCGCTCTGCTTCGCTTTTTCTGCCGCAGCCATAGTCTCTGCGTTGCAGTTGCCGCCGCAGCAGCAACCGGATGCTTTGGCTTTCTCTGCTTCCTCAGCCGCCTTTTTTGCAGCAATGTCCGAGGGTTTGCACATTCCGCCGCATTCGCACTGCACCAATTCTTCCTCTTTCTTCTTGCCAAAACCAAAGAGTCCCATGATAGTATCCTCCTAAAAAATAAGTTATGTTCCAAACTTTACAAAATGGCTGGGTTACCGGCAGCCTTCGCCACAGCAGGGCTCGCTGTTTTCCGGCTGTTCCCCGTTTGGGGGAATCCAGCCGGTGTCATCCCCCACATAGGTGATTGCGCCGTGGGGGCATCGGTTGCCGCAGCCGTGGCAGCGATCAATGCAACTTTCCGGTTGCACCACCACCGGAGACGGCGCCTTTGCCTTGTCATAAACGCCGTGGGCACAGAAGGCCACGCAAGTCCCGCATTCCGCGCAGGCCATGTAGTCAATGACAGGATACCAGCTTTTTGCCATACAAAATCGCTCCTCATACCAGTAAATACTGGAAAATATTAAATAAATACCCCACAATGATGATGCCGATGGTGCACACCGCCACAAAAAGACCTAAAAGCTTCGGCTTTACCGCCTTACGCAGCATAATGATGGAGGGGAGAGACAACGTGGTCACCGCCATCATGAACGAGAGCACCGTGCCGAGCTGCGCGCCCTTGAAAAGCAGCGCTTCCGCCACCGGAATCGTGCCGAAAATGTCGGCGTACATGGGAACGCCCAGCAGCGTTGCCAGCACAACGCCAAAGGGATTGTTGCTACCCAGCACCGTTTCGATCCAGCTTTCGGGAATCCAGTTGTGAATCAGCGCGCCGATTCCAACGCCGATGAGAAGGTAAGGCAGCACCTTTTTGAAGGTGGATACCACCTGATCTTTCGCGTAAAGAACGCGCTCTTTTTTCGTCAAATCCGGGGACTCGATGTCCACGCTGCTGGCGTTGCGGATGAATTCCTCCACCTGATTTTCCATGTGCAGCTTTTCAATCAGCGTGCCGCCAATAACGGCGATCACCAATCCGACCACCACATACACGATGGCGACCTTTGCGCCGAAAATGCTCATGAGGAGCACCAGCGAGCCCAGATCCACCATGGGCGAGGAAATTAAAAAGGAAAAGGTCACACCCAGCGGCAACCCCGCGCTGGTGAAGCCGATGAACAGCGGAATGGAGGAGCAGGAGCAAAAGGGCGTCACCGTGCCAAGGAGCGCCGCCATCATGTTCGCCCAAACGCCGTGAAATCGGCCCATGATTTTCTTACTGCGCTCCGGCGGGAAGTAGCTTTGAATGTAGGAGATGATGAAAATCAGCACGCACAGCAGCACCGTGATTTTCAGCACATCGTAAAGGAAAAATTGCACGCTGCCGCCGATCCGCTCGGTCACATCCAAACCGATCAGCGAGAGCAAATTGCCGATGACTGCGTTTAGCCATTTCATGCCAAGCACCTGATCTTGGAAAAACAGCCACACAGTTTGAAGAATTTCCATAGGGTTGAGCTCCTCTCATATCTGAACTTTTTATCATCGCATCAAAAAAACTTGATCTATCGTGCCATATAAAAACCATCCGCAATCAGATGGCTTTTATGCGTCGCAGCAGCCCGTATCGCTTGCTGCCGCGTCGGGGGTCGTCAGGGCCTTGAGCAGGAGAAGCGCTTCACGACTGCCCTGATCGCTGATTTGATAGTGCGTCCACTTGCCCTCCTGCCTGCTTTCCACGATGCCGGATTCGCACAAAATTTTCATGTGATAGGAAAGGCCGGACTGCCCGATATCCAGATCATTCAACAGTACACAGGCGCACTTTTCACCGCTGCGTAGCAGCTCCAAAATGGAGAGTCGCTTTTCATCGCAAAGCGCTTTAAAGACCTTGGCGTTTTTCTCTGGGGTGAGCTCCAACTTCATCACCTCACATCAAATTATTTCGATACGACATAGTATATGCGTCAAATCAAAAAATGTCAATATGAATATGAAACTTTTCCTGCACGTTGTCCATCAACGCCGTCTCCGGGAAAAATGAGGGGACAGCCGTGGCAATTTGCTGCTTGAAGCCCTGCAAGCTGCTTATGGCCCCGCAAGCTGCCTGTGGCCCCGCAAGCTGTGTGTTTGAGATGCGCCACTTCTCCAGTTGATGGGAACGTAAAAAACAGAGTCTTTGGCCGCGAACGCATTTGACCCGCAAAAAAACCTGACGGGGGAGAAGGCGCCCCAGCACAAGGGCAACACAAATGATACGTTCAGGGCAAGGAAAAG
>CAZKMN010000103.1:0-6649 GCA_964553905.1 uncultured Oscillibacter sp. | reverse complement strand
AACTGGGCTTTTAATGTTTCCTTTTTTAGTGTCTACTTTTCCTTGACAGGTTCAGACAGTTTCGCTGTCTCATCTCTTTTTTTACGATATCGGATGATGCGTTTCCCATCAGAAAACTTCTAAAATCGCCTGCGCTGTTTCGGCGCTGCGGCAGAAGAACCGGTGGAAAGGGCCGCATCATTGGCGAAAAAATCAGTTCAGAAAATCCTTGAGCTTTTTGCTGCGGCTGGGATGGCGCAGCTTGCGAAGGGCCTTTGCCTCGATCTGGCGAATGCGCTCGCGTGTGACGTTAAATTCCTTGCCGACCTCTTCCAGCGTGCGGGTACGGCCGTCCTCAATGCCGAAGCGCAGCTTTAAAACCTTCTCTTCCCGGGGCGTCAGGGTGGACAGCACGTCCATGAGCTGCTCTTTGAGCAGCGTAAAGGACGCGGCCTCGGAGGGCTCGGATGCACCCTCGTCCGGAATGAAGTCTCCCAGATGGCTGTCCTCTTCCTCGCCGATGGGGGTTTCCAGAGAGACGGGCTCCTGCGCGATCTTTAAGATCTCCCGCACTTTTTCCACCGGCTCCTGCAAGAGCTGACGGCTGACCCGGATGACCTTGTTGATCGTCTCAACCATGTGGACCGGAATGCGGATGGTGCGGGCCTGATCCGCGATGGCACGGGTGATGGCCTGACGGATCCACCACGTGGCGTAGGTGGAGAATTTATAGCCCTTGGTGTAGTCGAATTTTTCCACGGCCTTAATAAGACCCAGATTGCCCTCTTGAATCAGATCCAAAAACAGCATACCGCGACCGACGTACCGCTTGGCAATGGAGACGACCAGACGGAGGTTGGCCTCTGCCAGCTTTTGCTTGGCCTGATCGCCTTTTTTGAGATCGGTTTTCCAAGCGGCATCTTCCTCCGCGGTCACTGTGACGGTTTCGCCCTCTTCGCGCTGACGCTTGAGTTCGTCCAGCTTTTCAGTGGCGGCGTCGCCGGCTCCCATGGCCTGCGCCAGAGTGACCTCCTCATCGGGGGAGAGCAGAGGCACCTTGCCGATTTCCTTGAGATACATCCGAACGGGATCGTCGATGGAGAAATTGCCCACCAGCGTGTTGGGGTCGACCAGCTCCTCTTCCTCCACGTCGGCGATCTCCTCGGCGGGCGGCTCGTCGTCCGGCAGCTCTGGCAGCAGGTCCTCGTCGGCGCTGATGTCGATGTTCAGAGCCTCCAGAGAATCATAGAGCTGATCCATCTG
Source organism: uncultured Oscillibacter sp. (assembly GCA_964553905.1). Lineage (GTDB taxonomy): Bacteria > Bacillota > Clostridia > Oscillospirales > Oscillospiraceae > Oscillibacter. The sequence goes on along the minus strand of CAZKMN010000103.1, from coordinate 5,407 downwards.
GTCGCTTTCCAGCGTGAGATCGTCCACGGCCTCCATCAGCTCCGAAGATTCCAGCTTTCCCTTTTTCTTGCCCTTTGCCAGCAGCTCCCGGAGCTTTTCGTTGCCGATGAGCCAAGAGGCGGCGGGCAGAGCGGACACCTGCTTGTCGTCCAGACGGATGATGCCTGCTTTTTTTGCCTCTTCATCGGTCATGATGACGGGAGCCGTTGTCTCCTCCGCCGCCGCGGATTTTTTCTTTCCGGATTTGCGGGCGGGCTTGGCAGCCGGCTCCTCTTTCTCGGAAGCTGCATCGGCCTCCGCCAAAAATGCGTCAGCCTGCCGGTCCAACTCCTCGGGAGATAACTCGTTCTTTTTAGCCATGCTGCTTTCCTCCAGTACCCTTTTTGATCTTATATTTTTCTGTTGCCGCCAACAGGGGATCCGGCGCGTCGCCGGTGCGCTTGGCGGCTTCTTCCTGTACAATGCGTATGTAATCCGCCAGCGCCTGACGGGCGTTTGCCAGCGATTCCGGTTGTTGGCAAACGGCGGTGATATGGCTCATTTCCTCGGGCGTCAGTACGCCGGCGAGTCCGGAGAGTAAAACGGGCCGCCCCGCGGCCTTGGCCTGCCAAAGGCAGGTAAAGACTCTGCCCAGAAGCGGAGAAGAAAACGCCGCTTCCTCCAGCGGAGGCTGGTCGGGAAACAGGCTCTCGTCCAGAGCCAGCAGACGGAGAATGCCCTCTTCGGCCCGGGCGGAGCGGACATTTTCGTAGCGCAGCTCCCGTTCCTTGGGCTGCAATTGGGCGACGGGATTCAAGTCCCGGCGCAGCGACGCTTTCTTTTCCCGGGAGATACGCCGCTTAAATGCCCGCTGAACCTCCAGTTTCATGGCCTCAGGGGTGATTTTGGCAGTTTCAGCGGCTCGCACGGTGTATATTTCCCGCTCTACTGCGTTGGAAAGTCCGGCTAAAAGCTCGCTGATTTCTTCGCTGTATGCAATGCGATCCTGATCGCCGGAGAAATCGTATTTCCCGGCCACCTGCGCCATGCGGAATTCCACGCCGTCCTCGCTGCCGGAGAGCAGCCGCTCAAAAGCGTCGGCCCCCTGCGCCTTGATAAAGTCATCGGCGTCCTGCTTGACCAGCTCGCCGTCCTCGGTCCTGCGTTTGGGAAGCTGTAAGACCCGGACGGTAAATTCGGAGTTGTTCAAAATTTGCAAGGCCCGTTCCGTGGCGATTTTTCCGGCGTTGTCATTGTCGTAGCACAATACCAGCTCCTTGGTGAAGCGGCTCAAAAGGCGGGTCTGTTCCACCGTCAGCGCCGTGCCCATGGAGGCCACCGCGTTATCAAAGCCTGCCTGATGAAGCGTCACGATGTCCAGATTTCCTTCGCAGAGAATCAGGTTGGGGCGTTTGGTCTTTTTCGCCAGATTCAGCCCGTAAAGGACCCGGCGCTTGCTGTATACGGGCGTTTCGGAGGAGTTCATGTATTTGGGCTCCGACTTGTCCAGCACGCGGCTGCCAAAGGCCACCACATCCCCCCGGGTATCCACCACGGGAAGCATCAGGCGGTTGCGGAATTTATCGTACAATCCGCCGTTTCGGTTTTGAACCACCAATCCGGCCTCCAGCAGCTCGGATTTGGAGTAGCCTTTTTTGGTCATCTCCAGCAGCAGCGCGTCCCAAGCGTCGGGAGAGGCGCCCATGCCGAATTTGACGGCGGTCTGGCGGGTGATCTGCCTTCGCTCCAAATAGGCCCGCACGTTTTTCCCATCGGGGGTTTGAAGAAGCTGATGGTAAAAGCGGGCTGCCTCGCGATTTAAGTCCAACAGCCGGGTGCGGCGGTGCGCGGTTTCCCGGTCGCCCTCCTCCACCGGCATCTCCATGCCGGCGCGTTTGGCCAGCAGACGCACAGCGTCCGGAAAGGGGAGATTTTCCTCTTCCATAATAAAATTGACCACGCCGCCGCCCTTTTTGCAGCCGAAGCAGTAGTAGAGCTGCTTATCCTGCAAGACATGGAACGAGGGGGTCTTTTCGCTGTGGAAAGGGCAACAGCCCCAGTAGCTCCCGCCCTTGCTGACCAGAGGAACATAACTGCCCACAATGTCCACAATATCGCTGCGAGCCATCAGCTCGTCCAGAAAATTTTGCGGAAATGCCACACAATGCCCTCCTTTCGGTCAGTTTTGCCAACTTTTGTGCCAGTCATACCGATTAAGGATGAACTTGCAAATATTGATATACCCCATAACTTTTGAATTTCCTCTTTTTTTTCACAAAATTTAAAATTTTTTTTGTGAAGAGGCACAATTTACTTCCTTGGGCGGAATGGGTAGACTAAAGGGGTATCCTCATTTCACCAGACGATGTAAGCGATGAAAACGCTTCATCTCCTATCAAATAAGGAGGGAAATCATGCCTGTGGAGCTATGGGCCGCGCGATTGGACCGCCGGCTTTCGGAGGGGGAGACTGCGGCGCTGCTGCCGCTTTTGCCGCCGGAGCGCCGCGCCCGCCTTTTGCGGATGAAAGCGGAAGAAAAGCGCCGGGAGCCGCTTTGCGCCTATGCGCTGTTGCTGATGGCTCTGCGGGAAAAGCTGGGCTGGCGCGTGCTGCCGCCGATCTGCCGCGGTCCGCAGGGCAAGCCCTCCTTTGCCGGACACCCGGAGGTCTGCTTTAATCTCAGCCATACGGACGGCGCGGTGCTGCTGGGCCTTTCCGACATGCCGCTGGGGGTGGACATCGAGCGGCTGCGCCCGATGCGCCCCGCCGCCATGCGCCGACTTTGCGGCGTCTGCGCGGAGGAGACGTTTTTCCCCGCGTGGGTTCGACGAGAGGCGCTGGTCAAGCTGTCCGGCGGCGCCGTTGGCAGGGGGGACCCGCCACAGCCGTCTGCGGACGTGCACGTATTTCCCCTGACCACCTTTCTCGGTTATGCCGCTGCGGTGGCTTTGCGGGGAGGGCGTGAGCCCGGCGATGTACGGCTTTGCGATTTGAACGAGCTGCTGGGGAAAGCACGATAAAAAGGACCGACAGGGCAAAGCCCTGCCGGTCCGTGTTTACATGCCGCGTCCTTTCGAGGACGCAAACTCTTTTGGATTAAACGATTCTTCGCAGAAGCTGGGGCTCTGCCGCCGCCTGCTTGCGCGAGAAATACCGAATGATGTCCTTGCGGGTGACGATGCCGGTAAAACTGCCGAGATCATCTACAACGGGGATAAAGTTTTGATTCATAGCGCTGTGGAGCAGTTGTTCCATGCTGACGGTGATACGGACCGGAGGATAGCTTGCAGTTTGGAGGATATCCCGCACTTTGAGCTGTTCCATGTCCTTCATGGAAAAGGGCTTTTGACTCTCCTGATCTTCTCTGAGTAAGCGCCAGAGGAAATCGCCCTCGCTGACCGTGCCTGCGTATTGTCCATCCCGGGTGATGACTGGGATGGCCGTGTAGCCGTGGTGCCGCATCTTTTCCAGTCCCTGCCGGAAGGTGAAGTCATCGTAGAGATAGGCCACACTGTTCTTTGGGATTAGAAAATAAGCTATGTTCACTTGCGATGCCTCTTTTCTGGGAGCGTCGATCCGCTCATATTTGGCTTGTGGAAGCCTCTGGTTATAAGATACAGGAAATCGGCTGAGAAATGATGAATAATTTATGAAATTTGACCACGAATTCTCTTTACATTTGTCGAAACGCCTGTTATGATGCTATTGATGTGATATATGCAACAGAAAGGAGCGCTTCTGATGTTGACAAAACAGGAAATGGAAAAAAGCCCGTTGTTCAAGGATATCTCGTATGACAGTTATCTCAGAATGCTGGATTGTTTTCAGGCGGTGCAAAAATCGTTTCACGGGGAGGATCTGGTCTATGACTTTTCCGCCCCGAAAAATGACACGGTGGGAATTATCGAGCGGGGGGAGGCAGCGCTGATTCGCATTGATGAGGAGGGCGTCTCCACGGTGCTGGAGGAACTGGGGCCCGGCGGCGTGTTTGGGCGGAATCTGGCTTTTTCCGGCAGTGGAGACGACAGCTTGGAAGTGGTTTCCCGGGGCGGGTGCGACGTCTTGTTCATTGACTATGCCCATATCCTCAAGCGCTGCGAGCGGGCCTGTACGCACCACAGCCTGCTGGTACAAAATATGCTGCGCCTGATGGCGGATAAGGCCCAGAACTTGAGCGAGCGGGTGGACGTGCTCTCCCGCAGATCCATTCGCGAAAAACTGCTTTGCTATTTTCGTCAGCTTTCCGGCAAATCGGGAGGCGCGTTCACCCTGCCGTTTTCTCTCAGTACGCTGGCTGATTATATCGCCACGGACCGCAGCGCCATGATGCGGGAGCTCAAGCACCTCCGGGAGGAGGGCTTGATCCAGTCGGACGGGCGAAAATTTAAGCTTTGCAAATAGGAACCGGCAGAAAAGACCACCGGTGCCGTTTGGGAAAAATCCGATTGAGAGCAAGAGCTTACCTGCTTGCAGGAGAGAACCCCCTCAAATTCTCAGGACAGAGCAGCGCAACGTCGCAAGAGCTTACCTGCTTGCAGGAGAGAACCCCTGTGAAGGAAGGGAAGCGTCAGAAAGGCGCCAAACATAGATGTGGACCTCTTGGGCAGGTCTTGCAGGGGCAGCGCGCATATGCCGCAGGGGATCAGACGGCTTGGTCAAGGGCCAGCGGAGCGTGCGTGAATCCCTTTACGAAACCTCCAAAAAAGCGCGTTAAAATTTTGGCAAAATAATCAGGAAAACAGATTGACGGACCTGAGTCTATATGTTAAAATGTAAACAATGTGCCAATTGAGGGGGCGCATTTTGCGTCCCTAACTATTCAAACATTGGGGAAAGAAGGAACAGTATGTATCGTATCGTGAGAAAAGAGGCGCTCCGGCCTACGGTCACTCTGTATGAGATCGAAGCGCCCTTAATTGCAAAAAAAGCGCAGCCTGGTCAGTTCATCATCCTGCGTGTGGATGAAAATGGCGAGCGGATTCCCATCACCATTAATAATCATGACGCCGAAAAGGGCACTGTCACCATCATTGTCCAGACCGTTGGCTCCACCACGGAAAAGCTGAGCCGTCTGAACGAGGGCGATTGCCTGCAAGACTTTGTTGGCCCTCTGGGTAAGGCCACGGAGACTGCTGGCAAGAAAAAGGTCGCCGTGGTGGGCGGCGGTGTGGGTTGCGCCATTGCCTATCCCGTTTTGAAAAAGTTCCATGACGACGGGGCGGAAGTCCATGCGGTCATCGGCTTCAAGTCTAAGGATCTGGTTATTTTGGAAGAGGATTTCCGCGCCTCCAGCGACGTGCTGAAAATTTGCACGGACGACGGGTCCTACGGCCAGAAGGGTCTGGTCACCGATGCGCTCAAGGAGCTCATCGAGGCCGGCAATCAGTATGACGAGGTCTTTGCCATCGGCCCCATGATCATGATGAAA
>CAZKMN010000102.1:0-6663 GCA_964553905.1 uncultured Oscillibacter sp. | reverse complement strand
GAAAAAATCCTCCTGATCGTTGGAAAGTCGGGGCGGCTGGCCCAGATTCACGGCATGGGCATTGCGGATGATGGCAGACTGCTCCGCCTGACGAAAGACCTCTCGCAGATACACCGTCTCCACCCGCCCACTGCGAATGAGATCGGAAAACACATTTCCCGCTCCCACGGCGGGCAGTTGGTCGGCGTCCCCCACCAGCACCAGCCGGGTGCCGGGACGCAGCGCCCGCAGCAGCGCGGAAAAAAGCGGCAGATCCACCATGGACATCTCGTCCAAAATCACGGCGTCCGCCTCCAGCGGCTCCCGCTCTGTTTTGGTGAAGGTCACCTGATGGGTGCTCTCGTTCCAGTTCATGCCCAGCATCCGGTGGATCGTCTGAGCCTCCATGCCTGTCAGCTCGCTCATGCGCTTAGCAGCGCGTCCCGTGGGGGCGGCTAAAACCAGCTCCAGACCCATTTTTTGCAGCAGCGTCACGATTCCTCGAACCGTGGTGGTCTTTCCGGTGCCGGGGCCGCCGGTGAGAATCAGCACGCCCGTCCGGGCCGCCAGCTCCACCGCCTGACGCTGCTGGGGCGCATAGGAGATCCCCTGCTCACGCTGGATCTCCTCGATGGTTTTCCCCGCCTGAGCGCTGGTGTCCGCCTCCACTGCCAACAGCCCGCACAGCCGCACGCAGGCGGAGGTCTCCGCCTCCCACAGTCGCCGGAGATAGCAGGCCTGCACGCCGACCACCGGGTCCAGCACCACCGTGCCCCGCTCAATCAGCGCATCCAGCGCCAGCTCCGCAGCTTCCCGCCCGCAGTCCAAAAGCTGGGTCGTGGCAAAAATCAGCTTGTCCCGCGGCAGGAAAACATGGCCGTTGGTTTCATTGTGGCTCAGTTCAAAGGTCACGGCCGCCTGAAGCCGCTGGTCGCTGTCCGCCGCAAGTCCCATCCCCAGCGCAATGCGGTCGGTGAGGGAAAACTCCACTCCGCAGACGTCTGTGGACAGCAGATACGGGTTGGCCCGCACCATCTCCAAAGCGCCCTCGCCGTACTGCTGGCGAAGCTGCATGGCCAAAACTGGCGGCAGGTCATATTGAGCGAGAAACGCCATGAGACGCCGCAGACCCATGTGGTGGCGAAACCCCGCCGCAATCTCCTGCGCCTTTTTTGCGGTCACGCCCTTGATCGTCCGCAACCGCTCGGGCTCCCGCTCCAAAATATCCAGCGTCTCCACGCCGAAGCGGTCCACAATGCGCCGGGCGGTGGCAGGCCCCACCCCCTTGCAAATACCGGAGGAGAGGTAGCTGAAAATCTCCTCCTCATCCTCCGGCAGACTCCGCTCCAGCTCCAACGCCTTGAGCTGCTCCCCGTGCTGGGGATGCTGCTCCCACACACCGGACACCGTGAGATGCTCGCCGGGGGCCACGCAGGGGACGCATCCCACCACCGTGACCACCTCGCCCTCCTCGGTCAAAAGGCGCAAAACCGTATAGCCGTTCTCGGCATTTTGAAAAATAATACTATGTACGGTTCCCTCGCAGCAGCTTCTCTCTTCCATGTCCGTCCTTTTTCCTCTCTTTATTTCAGCGGCAGATCCTTGCCATCGATCAGGACCACGTCCTCCTCCCGCTTTGTCAGATACTCCGCCAAGTCCCGGGCGTCCTGACTCATGCCGCAGTCTGCCAGCACGATGCGCGCCCCGGGCAGACGATAGCGCGCCCGGCGCAGCTCCCGCACATCCGCCTCCATCGCCAGAGCGTCCCCCCGCAGCGGCAGCAGCAGCAAAAGGCCCGGGATCGCCGACCGTCCGGCGTGCAAAAAAGCCCCCGCCGCCAACCAGACCACGGTGGTCAGTCCCACGGCGGAGAAAAATGCCAGCAGTCCATCTTGTAACAGTACCATCCCTAATCACCTCGGGACAGTGTATGCGCCCGCGGCCCGCAGGGTGTCACGGAGAAGATCGCGCGTTCCTGACGTTACCCTTCTTCAATCACCAGCCAACGGCCCGAAAGCTTCAAGCTTTCTCTTGCCGCCCGATGCCAAGCAGTTCCAAAATAGCTTCCTCCCGGGCGCGCATCTGGGCCTTTTCCGCGCCCTCGTCCAGATGGTCGTAGCCCAGAAGATGCAGCACGGAATGGGTCACAAGATAGGCCAGCTCCCGCCGGTTCGAGTGCCCGTATTCCTTGGCCTGAGCCGCCACGCGTTCCATGGAAATGACCATATCTCCCAGCGGCACAAGGCCCGTGCCGGGATCGGCGTCCTCCTCCGTGGGGAGCTGACCGGGGTGCAGCTCAAATTCCGGAAAGCTCAGCACATCCGTGGGCCGATCCACACCGCGCATGTCCAAATTGACGGCATGGATGCCGGAATCCCCCGTCAGCAGCACGTCCACCTCGCAGGGGAACTCCACGCCCTCCGCCGCCAGCGCCGTGCGAATGGTCTTGCGGATGAGGGCGCAGTTGCGCTCGTTGGACGCGCCGGGCACGTCCGCCGTCACCGGAATATAATGCCGCTTTTCCATGTTATTTTTTCCCCTTTCCGCCAGTTTTGGCAGTTTCATAATCCTCGTACGCCTTGACGATTCGCTGGACCATCACATGGCGCACCACGTCGGCGTTGGTCAATTGGCAGATACCGATGCCCTCCACGCCGTTTAAAACCCGCATGGCCTCTTTCAGACCCGAGATTTTGTCCGTGGGCAGGTCGATCTGGGTGACGTCGCCGGTAATGACGATTTTGGAGCCGAAGCCCAGCCGGGTGAGAAACATCTTCATCTGCTCCCGGGAGGTATTTTGCGCCTCGTCCAAAATGATGAAGCTGTCGTCCAGCGTCCGGCCCCGCATATAGGCCAGAGGCGCTACCTCAATGTTGCCGCGCTCCAGATATTTTTGGTAAGTCTCCGCGCCCAGCATGTCGAAAAGCGCGTCGTACAGCGGTCGAAGGTACGGGTCCACCTTGGACTGGAGATCGCCGGGCAAAAAGCCAAGGCGCTCGCCCGCCTCCACCGCAGGACGGGTGAGGATGATGCGATTGACCTGTTTATCCCGAAACGCAGCCACAGCGGCGGCCACGGCAAGATAGGTCTTGCCGGTGCCCGCCGGGCCCACGCCGATCGTGACCGTGTTTTTCAGCACAGACTTCATGTATTCCTTTTGCCCGATGGTCTTGGGCTTCACCGGGCGGCCCTTGGCGGTGATACACAAAACGTCCCCCGTCAGCTCCATAATCTGTGCTTCCCGCCCAGACCGCACCAGATCGATCACATAGCGCACATTCTGCTCCCCGATGGACTCGCCCCGGGAGGAGAGCGTCAAAAGCGCCGTGACGGCCTTTCCGGCCAGCATGGCGTCCTCCGGCTCGCCCTCGATCCGCAGCTCGCCGTCCCGATTCACCACGGTTACGGAAAATTCCTGCTCCAAGAGGCGGATGTTCTCATCAAAAGACCCGAAAATATTCACGGCCTGTTCCAGCCGCTCGATGCTGATTCTCTGTTCCAAGTTCTCAACCACTCCCATGCTTTTCCGGGCGTCAATCGTCCGATTTTTCGGTGTATATCGGCGTGCGCTGTCCGATCTGCTCCTCGCACTCCGCCGTGAGCGTCACCACCAGCGCGTCCCCGCGCTGACGGGCAGAGCACAGTGTGGAGCGAACAACGCCGTACGGATCCACCTGCGCGTGAAGCTCCTGCGTCAAAAGCTGCTCCGCAGTGGACTTTGCAGCCGCCGCCTCCACCGTTTGCGGCGTTGTTTCATAAAACCGGCATGTCTGCACGCTTTGCGTGACAGGAAGGGGCAGGCCAAACAGCGTCCACTGCTTTCTGGTTGTTATTTTATCATATTTCCTGCCTTCGATGCTACTGTTTCGGAAGAATTTTACGCGGTGTGTGCCAAAAGTCAGGGCAAAGAGCGTTTTTTTCTCTCCGGTATACTGTTTTTGCTCCGCCGTCAGCGGCATAACGGTCCGCAGGGAATGCCAGGTGCGGGCTGTCACAGTGCCCATTCCCGCAAAGACGCGAGCGCCGAACGTCTCGGTATCCTCCACGCCAGAGATCAAAAGCTGACCCTCTGTAACCGATGTGCCGGGCAGCGCACAGGTCACGCCGTCCAAAGCCCGCACTTGCAGCACCAGACCGTCCCGGCGCGCCACCACATTCGCCGGCGTCCGCTCATCCACCAGCGCGGGAGCCGGAACCCGCTCCCGCACCTGCACATAGGCCCGACAGCCGGAGACATTCACCGTCATCCATGCAAGCTCCGGCACCTCCAGCAGCACGTGATTTCGCAGATCCTCCGGGTCCAGTGAAAAGCCGAACGTGCCGACCTCCACGCCGTTATGCTGCAAGGCGCGCAAAATTTTTTCCGTGGAGACTGTCTCGTTTCCCTCCACCGAAAAATCCCAGATAAAAAAGGAGCCGAAAGACAGGGCCAGCGCACACACGGCAAGCCCCGCCAAAAGGGCATAGCGCTTGCGAAACCGCCCCACAAAATAGGGAACGCCCTCCCGCTTGAGCAGCGTCAATGTACAGTCCATCCGCTTGCAATCCCGCCGCAGCGCGTGCCAGTCCCGGCGGCTGAGACGGCAGGTGAAGGTGGTCGGCCCCTCCCACGCGAGATCCCAAAAGGATAGATTTCGGGCTCCGCAGAGATTGAGAACCCGCTCCGGAAACGCCGACTCCACGCGCAGACGCACCTGTCCGCCCAGTCGGTTGACCAGTTCTTTCAGCATGTTATCTCACCCACTCTACCGACTCGATCCGCCCGCCGATTCGCAGTTCCTCCGCTGTCATGGCAACAAGAGACAAGTTTTCTCCCTTTACCCGCAAAATTCCGGCCGCAGTATTCACGTCGATCAGCGTCTCGCTGTATGTTAAAATTCCCGCATGCCGCTCCAGATAGAGCTGTCTTCCGCCCACCATCTCCAGCCGGGGCAGCCCCGCCACCACATCGGCGGGCAGATCAAAAAGCTCTGCCACTGAGTTTAAAACGCCGTTTTCCTTGCGATTTCGCTCCATTGTCGCTTCCCCCCTGTCCGAGCGTATGCGGAAAAGAGGGCAAACTTGCGTGTCCACGTCAGGGCAAAGTCCGCACGCTCCACTTTTGCCTTTCAGCAAAAGCTCCGCTATGCTCCCTTGCCCTTCCTTTCCCCATGCGGCAGGCCGCAAGGGGGACCCCACCTTTCGGCAAAGTCCGCCCGCTCCACTTTTGCCTTTCGGCAAAAGCTACGGCAGCGCCCGGAGACATAGAACGGCTCCTTTTCACATAGCGTATAGCGGTGATGTGCATGAAAAAACGTTGGCGGGCCATGCTCTGCCTACTACTTTGCGGCGTTCTGGTCTGGCTGCTATCAGACGCAGCCGACATTCGCACGGCTGTGGAAACCGCACTCTTTCTGTGCGCCCACAGCGTCATTCCCGCCCTCTTTCCCTTTCTGGTGGTAAGTTCCCTGCTGTTGTCCCTTGGATTCGGTCAGATGGTCGCTCCCTCGCTCGCCGGATTCATGGAGCCCTTATTCCGCGTTTCAGGCGCTGGCAGCGCCGCGCTGCTACTGGGGCTGGTGGGCGGATATCCCATCGGGGCAAAAACCACTGCGGAGCTCTACGGTGCGGGCGAGCTGACCCGAGACGAGGCCCAGCGGCTGCTGGCCTTTTCCAACAACTCGAATCCGGTGTTTCTCATCAGCGTGCTGGGGGTAGGCGTCTTTAGCAGCGTCCGCACCGGCATCTGGCTGTGGCTCATCCACATTGCCGGCGCGCTGGCGACCGGTCTTTGCTTCCGTGGACGTGAAAAAATCCCCACGCGGAGGCGGGTGGCAAGGCCAATCCCTGTCCTCTCTGTCCGTTTTTCCTCCGCACTGGTAAACGCCGTGGGTGGAGCGCTGCGGGGCATATTGTCCGTCTGCGCCTTTGTTACGTTTTTCTTTGTTCTCTCTCGGTCTCTGGTTCGGCTGGGCGGCAGATTGGGCGCGATCCTCGTGGGGCTGACGGAGCTTTTTTCCCTGACGCCGCTCCTGACAGCCGACCGCTTTGGCTTCATTCTGGCGGCGGGGGCCACCGGCTGGGGCGGGCTTTCCGTCCTGTGTCAGAGTGCAGCGGTGCTGGAGCCCAGCGGTCTGGGGCTGCGCTCCTGCCTGCTAGGGAAAGCGCTTCAGGGCGTTTTTTCCGCGCTGCTGGCCTGGGCCTTGGCTGGATATGTGCTATAAGGCAGGCAAAAATCCCCTCCGTTTTATACGGAGGGGATTTTTTCGACCGGATTCTACAAATCAGATTCTATTTTGTGGGGAATTCAAGTGTGCTTTCCCGTTTCACGTGCGGGCTTCCATCTCCACCGCCACCCCAAGCGCCAACTCCATCATCTCCGTGAAGGAGGTCTGCCGCTCCGCTGCGCTCAGGGACTCACCGGTGACCAGATGGTCCGAAACGGTACAGATTGTGAGGGCCCGCTTACCGGCCTCCGCTGCGTTGCAATAGAGCGCAGCCGTCTCCATCTCCACCGCCAAAACGCCCATGGCGCCCCACGCAAGAGTGTCGCCCGCGTGATTATAAAAGAGGTCTGAGCTGAGGAGGTTGCCAACCGGCGGCTCCACGCCCATGCGCCGGGCCACCGACACGGCGGTTTCCAGTAGGGAAAAATCCGCAATGGGGGCAAAGGTTCCGCTCAGCCCGTACTGACGGGCATAGTTG
>CAZKMN010000101.1:1097-6733 GCA_964553905.1 uncultured Oscillibacter sp. | reverse complement strand
CCTGCTTCATGCGACTGGGCCGTCTGGACGTGGAGGAAGTGACCAACACCCTGCCCTCCTATCATTTTGAGCTGGGCAAAGCCGCCAAGCTCTTTGACGGAGAGGACGCCACCATCATCGCCACCGGACTGATGGTCCAAGAGGCGCTGGATGAAGAAGCTGTGGTGGCTGCGGCCAAGCGCACCGGCTGCATCGTGACTGCCGAGGAGGCCAACGTGCTGGGCGGTCTGGGCGGCGCCGTCGCGGAAACCGTCTCGCAGCATGATCCCGTCCCCGTTCTGCGCGTGGGCGTACAGGACTGCTTTGGTCGCAGCGGCGATCCCCACGCCCTGATGGAACATTTCCATCTGACAGCGGCAGACATTGTGGAAAACGTGAAAGCAGCCATTGCAAGGAAGCGCTGAGCATGGAGGAGCGTATTTATATTGGGTGCGATGATTCCGGCTATGACATGAAGCAAGTGATTCTTGCTTGGCTGGAGGAGCATCGCCTGCCCTACGAGGACTGCGGCAGCGGACCGGAGCCCTCACGCTATCCCTATTACGCAGCTAAAGTCGCCGCCGCCATCTCCCAAGGCAAGGCCCGCCGCGGCATTTTGATCTGTGGCTCCGGTATTGGAATTTCCATTGCCGCCAACAAATTCAAGGGCGTTCGCGCTGCCGCCGTGACCGATCCCTATGCAGCCAGACTGACCCGGCGGCACAATGATTCCAACATTCTCTGTCTGGGCGGCGCCATGCTGGGCCGATGGGAAGTGCTGGAGATCGTGTCCACATGGCTTACCACCCCTTATGACGGAGGCCATCATCAAGGCTCTCTGGATTTGCTCTGCCAAATGGAGGACGCCATGATGAATGGGGAAATCTGGTGCCCGGATCAGCCGCCCTACCCCGCCTTTTCCTGGGACCCGCAGCAAGCTCTTTGAAAAAAAGAGAAACGGATGAAAGCATTCTTTCATCCGTTTCTCCGAGACACTTTGAACTTATTCCGGACAATAGTCCACAGCAATTTGGGAACGTCTGGCAAAGTCCTCCCAGTCTTCCGGCAGCTTTTGATCCGTAATGATGACGTCCGTGGAGCTCAGCCCCTCAAACAGCACATTGGCGCTGGGGCCGAACTTGGTATGATCCAGCAGCAAATAGCGGGATTGAGCGTGCTTAAACATGCACTCCCGCACGCGGGCCTCATTTAAATGGTTGTCGGAAAGCCCGTATTCCAGCGTCACCTTCGGGCAACTCACAAACGCCTTATCCGCACGATAGTTGCTAAGAATATCCGTGGTGTGGTATCCTGTGAACGATGTCGTCCTGCGGCGGAACGTGCCACCCACGCAGACCAGATTCACATCTGCGTTGGATTCATTGCAAAGATCGCAGATCGGCAACGAATTGGTAATGATCGTGAGGCTGATTTTCTCTCGCAGCAATGCCTCGGCAAAAGTCAGGCAGGTTGTGCTGGAATCCAGCATGATGACCTCATTTTCCTGTACATAGTGAAGTGCCTGCCGAGCCAATCGGCTTTTGGTCCCCTGAAAATAAGTCTTTCGCAGATTTGTCGGATAACTTTTATCGTACTTTTCCAACAGATATGCGCCGCCATGCGTCCGGGTCAGCTTCCCGGCAAATTCCATTTCCTTGAGATCGCGGCGAACCGTTTCCTCACTGCAATGCAGCAGCGCGCTCAATGCAGGCACCAACACGCAGCCCTGCTTTTCCAATTCCCGTTCAATGATGGTCTGTCGCTCAATCTTTAGCACAGCAACATTCCCTCCTTTTTTCGTCGATATCTCGCAATACACTCCGTAGTATAACGGATGATTTTTAAAAAAGCAACAGATGTCTCCTATATTCAACACACATCCACACAAAATTAACCATTTTTTATATAATAGACAATTATCCTGATTTTAAGCAAGCATAATGCCTAAATTTATTTTGGATATGTTGCTTTTTGATGTTTTGTGATGTATTATGTGTTTGCAAAAAGGGGGGTTCCCCTGATTTTTACACAACTTATATGATTGGACTCCATAATGGGCAACATATCAAAATGCCCCTCTGCTTACGGCGGAGAGAAAGGAAAGACAGATGAAAGCGTTCAGTGAGTTCTTTTTAATGAAACCGGACGACGCCAGACGCTACGCGGTGGAGGTCCTGCACCGCTTTGCGCCGGACGAAGCCACCACATGCACGGAAATCGGCGACGGCAACATCAACTATGTGTTCCGTGTCTGCTCTTTGCAAAGCGGCGCATCCGTCATCATCAAGCAGGCGGACCGGCTGCTGCGCTCCTCAGGCCGCCCGTTGGACATCTATCGGAATAAGATTGAAGCAGAGATTTTGCAATTGGAGGGCACGCTGGCTCCCGGCTATGTTCCGGAGGTCTACCACTATGACGAGGTGATGGCCGCCGTCTCCATGGAGGATATCTCCGCTTATAAAAATCTCCGCAAGGAGCTGATGGAAAACCGGATATATCCCCATCTGGCTGAAAATTTCTCCACCTTCTTAGCCAAAACGCTGCTGCCCACCACCGATTTGGTCTTGGACCGGCAGGAGAAAAAGCGGCGTGTCAAATTCTTTGTGAATCCGGAGCTTTGCGAAATCACGGAGGATCTGGTCCTGACCGAGCCCTATGACGATTTCAAAGGCCGCAACATCATCACGCCGGGCAACGAGGCGTTTGTGACGGAATTTTTGTACGGAGACGACGTGCTCAAGGCGGAAGTCGCCAGTCTGCGCGAGCGTTTCATGAACAGCGCACAGAGCCTGATCCACGGCGATTTGCACTCCGGCTCCATTTTTGCCAACGAGCAGGGCATCAAGGTCATCGACCCGGAATTTGCTTTTTACGGCCCCATGGGATACGACATCGGAAACGTGATCGGCAACCTGTTTTTCGCATGGGCCAACAAAGCTTACACCGCGCCGGAGGCCACAGAGGTCCTCTCCGCTTTGGAAACGACCATTCGCGACACGTGGGATCTGACCGCCCAAAAGCTGCATGAGACCTACGATGCACAGGTCACCTTCCCCCTCTATCGCACAGCCAACTTCCGTCAGGCATACCTGAACAGCGTCCTGGCAGATTCCTGCGGCTACGCAGGCACGGAGATCATCCGCCGGGTGGTGGGAGATTCCAAGGTCATGGAGGTTTCCAGCGTAAAGGACCCCGCCGTACGAATTCCCATGGAGCGGGCTCTGATCAAGCTGGGCATCCGGCTCATCAAGGAGCGTTCCTCTATGCGCTCCGGCAGAGATCTGACCGAGGCGTTTCGTCTCATTTTAACCTGAACATACGAAAGAGGGAGGATTTTACATGATTCGCATGGACGACAACATGCCCTTTTTGCTCCAATATGAGCACGTGGCATGGTACGAAAACGGAAAAGTCCGGATTCTGGACCGCCGCATCTACCCCACAGAGGTCCGCTTTGTGGACTGCGAGACCTATCAGGACGTGGTGCAGGCCATCGCAGACATGGTGACCCAGAGCGCAGGCCCGTACACCGCCGTAGGCATGGGCATGGCGCTGGCCGCATGGCAGTGCCGCGGCAAGACCGAGTCCGAGCAGCTTGCCTTTTTGAAGCAGGCCTCTTACGATCTTGCCCACGCGCGGCCCACCACCGCCAACCGCTACGGTCAAATTACCAATCGCTGCGTGGAGGTTGCTGCCGAGGCACTGTCTGCCGGTCGCGACCCCATTGAGGCCATCGTGGAAAACACAGTTGCCTCCCTGAATCGACGGTACAGCACCATGCAGATCGTGGGCGATCATCTGGCAGAGCTCATTCCCGCCGGCGGCACCATTTTGACCCAGTGCTTCGGTGAGACGATCATAGGCACGGTCATGCGGGCCGCCATGAAGCAAAACAAGACCTTCCGGGTCTTTTGCGCGGAGACACGGCCCTATCTGCAAGGCGCTCGCCTGACCTCCAGCTGCTTTGCCCAGATGGGCTTTGACACCACCGTCATCACCGACAACATGGCAGCCTACGCCATGGAGCGCGAAGGGATTGACCTTTTCACCTCCGCCGCCGACACGATTGCCCGGGACGGTCACATCGCCAACAAGATCGGCACGTTCCAGCTCGCCATTTTGTCAAAATATTTTGGCGTGCCCTACTATGTCACCGGCATTCCCGATCAGGATAAGCGTTCCAAAGACGACATCGTCATCGAGATGCGGGACCCCCAACAGGTTCTCAGCTACCGCGACATTCCCAACACCGTGCCCGGCGTCAAGGCCATTTATCCCTCCTTCGACGTGGTGCCGCCCCACCTGATTTCCGGCGTGGTCACCGACAAGGGCGTGTATGTTCCCTATCTTTTGAATCAGTATTTTGACTCGGCGGTCAAAACATTCTATTAAGAAGTGACCGACATGAAGATTTACGTGCGTGCTCCCTATTCCGAGGTTTGCCTTCAGGAGCTGCGGGAGCTATTTGACGAAGTCGTCTAGGAACCTTGGACCATCACGGGGGAGCGGTATTACGAGGACGCCATGCTGGAGCATCTGCTGCAAGTACAGCCGGACGCCCTCATCACCGAGCTGGACCGGGTGACCGAAAAGGTTCTGGCAGGCTATCCGAAGCTCCGCTTCATCGGCGACTGCCGCGGCACCCCTGCCAACTTGCAGGTGGACGCCTGCACCAAGGCCGGTGTGCCCATTTTGTGCACACCGGGGCGGAACACGCAGGCGGTGGCTGAGATGGTGGTGGGCCTCTTACTGACGGCTGCAAGATCATTCCCTCTCTGCAATGGGTACAGGATGGCAAATGGGTGACCGGGACGACGCCGTACTACCTGTGGATGGGCAACGAGCTTCAGGGAAAAAAGGTGGGTCTGGTGGGCTTTGGCGCCATCAGCCACGCCGTGGCTAAAATTCTGGACGGTTTTGAGTGCGACATTTCCTTTTACGATCCCTTTGTGGACGGCGATCAGGGCCACTATCATAAGGTGAGCTTGGAAGAGCTGTTCTCCGAGAGCGACATTGTCTCCCTGCATCTGCCGGTTTTGGAATCCACCAAGGGGCTGGTAACAGAGGCGCTGCTGCGGTCCATGAAACCCACCGCCCTCTTTGTGAACGCCGCCCGCTCTCCCATTGTGGACTGCAAGGCTCTGGAGGCGGTTTTGCAGGAGCAGGCCATCGGCGGCGCCATCATCGACGTGTTGGAGACCGAGCCCCCCACGGAGGCGGATCTCTCCATCGGTCGCTGCCCCAACGTGCTGCTGACGCCCCACATCTGCGGTGCCACCTTTGAGGTCACGGACCATCAGTCCCGCATCCTCAACGACCGCATCAAGCTGTGGCTTGCCGGCAAGGATCTGGAGAAGGCCGTTTATAACCGGGACGTTTTGAAGGTCTGAGCCCATGAAGCACTATCTGATGGTCGACCTTGGCACTGGAAACACCCGGGTGGCTCTGGTCGCCTCCACGGGTGAGATTTTGGGCATCCGAACCTTCACCAATGTATACCACCGGGACGACGCCTATGAGGACGCGCAATATTTTCTGCCAGAGGAATGGGCGGAAAACATTTTGCAGGGCTGTCGGGAACTCTGCGCGGAATTTCCGACGATCCCAATCGACGCGCTTTCCTCTGCGGGAGCACGGCAGAGCATCGTACTGCTGGA
>CAZKMN010000101.1:0-1054 GCA_964553905.1 uncultured Oscillibacter sp. | reverse complement strand
GTGAGGGCAACGCATTTTACGGTCTTCCCAACATCGATAACCGCGGTCGGGCCTTCCTGTCGGAGGTACCGGACCACGAAGAGATCTATCGTCTCTCCGGCAAATGGGCCACGGAGGATTTTGACGCCGCCAAGCTGATGGGTCTTCGCAAAGTCCGCCCGGAGCTCTATGGCCGAATTTGCAAAATCACCAGTATCAGCGAATGGATCGCGCACCTGTTCACCGGCCGGACCGTGATCGAGCCCTCTCAAGCCTGCGAGACGCAGCTCTACGACATTGGCGCAAAGAGCTGGTCGGAGACGCTGTGTAGCAGCTACGGTGTAGAGGCAGACCTCCTGCCGCCGCTGCAAGCGGCAGGCACGATCATCGGCCCCATCCTTTCGGACTATCAAAAATGGCTCTGTCTGTCCCCGGACGCCGTGTTTATTACAGGCGGCGCCGACACGCAGATCGCTCTGCGTCAAACCGGCATCCGTCCGGGCGATATCGCCGTGGTTTCCGGCACCACCTCGCCGGTGGTCACGCTGATGGACCAACAGTTTTATGACCCCAAGCAGCAGGTCTGGACGGATGCAGATCTGGGCGGACAGCGCTATCAGGTGGAGATGAATCCCGGCGTCACAGGGCTGAACTACCAGCGCATACGGGAGGCTCTAT
The DNA here is from genome assembly GCA_964553905.1 of uncultured Oscillibacter sp. Lineage (GTDB taxonomy): Bacteria > Bacillota > Clostridia > Oscillospirales > Oscillospiraceae > Oscillibacter. Next base: position 397 of record CAZKMN010000101.1, on the reverse strand, counting down.
ACAGTGACTGGACCTATGAGGAGCTGGAGGCCGCCTACGCGCAAAAGTCTACATTCGCCTGCACAGCGTCGTTCTCGTCCCTGCTTTTTTATGAGCGGCGCGCGCTGCGTCAGGGCGGCTTCTTCATGTCCTCTCCGCTGGGCGTTGATCTCGACCGTGTGGATCTCATCTGGGCAGTTCTGGCGGACATTGCCTGCTCCACATATGAGCAGTTGGACCATTTAATGGCACTGACAAAAGCCCACGCATCCGTGCTGCTGGGCTGCGGCGGCGGATTTCGCTCTCAGGCGCTTTGCCAGATGCTCGCGGACCTTTCGGGACTGGAGCTGCGGCTGCGTCCGGGATTTGAGCAGGCCACCGTGCTGGGACTTATCTCTTTGTGCAACGAGTGTCTTGG
>CAZKMN010000100.1:0-6802 GCA_964553905.1 uncultured Oscillibacter sp. | reverse complement strand
ATTGGGCAGAGCAAACCGCTTGCCCTTGGCGCCGGAGCTGAGCAAAAATGCGCCCATGCTGGCCGCCATGCCCACGCAGATGGTGGAAACATCGCACTTGACGTACTGCATGGTGTCGTAAATAGCCATGCCGTCCGTGACAGACCCACCGGGGCTGTTGATATAAAACTGGATATCCTTGTCCGGGTCCTGCGCTTCCAGATAGAGAAGCTGTGCCACGACCAGACTGGCCGTGGTTGCGTTGACCTCCTCGCCCAAAAAGACGATGCGATCGTTCAGCAGACGGGAGAAGATGTCATAGGACCGCTCTCCACGGTTGGTCTGCTCGACTACGTAAGGGACTAAACTCATGTTAAAACCTCCTTGAATCGACGCGCAATCGCGTATTGACAGATTGTCCTCCCAACCCCGATGCGTTTTCTCCCCTGTGTAGGACAGGAATGGCAAAAGCGCCCCGCCCCAAATGGGACACCGGCGCCACTGCCAACGCACGCACCTATCCTAATACAGGCGCCATGCGGAAATCTGTCAAATCAACGTCGGACCGCATACCGCCGCGGGGAAAGTCCACAGGTCCTCTCCCCCGCCCGGCTTAGTATGCCCGGAATTATTTGGATTCAGCGCCCTCGTCGGTTTCTTTTTTTGCGGCAGCCTTCTTGGTCGTTTTCTTGGCGGGCTTTTTCTCCCCGTCTTCGGCAGCATCCGCGGATTCGTCGGCCTTCTTCGCTGTTTTCTTAGCGGCCGTCTTCTTCTCAGGCTTGGTGGCGGTGGCGCTCTCGGTGACCACGGCGATGGCCTTCTGGGTCATGAGCTGATCCCGGACCTGCTCGGTCTGGAGATACTTCTTCACCGTATCCAGATCCATGCTGTACTTTTCAGCCATGTTCTGGAATTCCTTCTCCACATCCTCGTCGGAAACCTCGATGGCCTCGGCCTTGATGATGGCAGCCAGAGCCAGATCCAGCCGGACCTGACGCAGCGCGGGCTCCTTGGCGTCCTCGATCAGCTTGCTCTCCTCCATGCCGGTCATCTTGAGATACTGGTCATAGGGGATGCCCTGCTGAGAAATCTGCATTTTGAAATTATCCAGGAACTGACGGGCCTGACTCTCCACCATGGCGTCGGGGATATCGGCAGTGATGCCGGCGCCCACCTGCTCCATCAGCGCGTCCTCGAAGGCGCGGTTTGCGCTCTCCTCGCGCTCGGCGGTGATCTTCTTTTTCAGATCGGCCTTGAGATCCTTGAGGGTATCAAACTCGCTCACGTCCTTGGCGAACTCATCGTCCAGCGCAGGGATCTCCTTCTCCTTGACCTCATGGACCTTCACCTTGAACACCACGGCCTTGCCAGCCAGATCCGCATGATAATCTGCGGGGAAGGTGATGTCAAGATCCTTCTCGTCGCCGGCCTTCATGCCCACGATCTGCTCTTCAAAGCCGGGGACAAAGCTGTTGGAGCCCAGCTCCAAATTGTGGTTTTCACCCTTGCCGCCCTCAAAGGGCTTGCCGTCCAGGAAGCCCTCGAAATCGATGACAGCGGTGTCGCCGTTTTTGGCTTCCCGCTCCACAGACACCAGACGGGTGTTGCGGTCGGTCAATTCCTTGAGCCGCTCGTCCACGTCGGCAGCGGTGACCTTCACCTCATCCTTGGGTGCAGAAAGGCCCTTGTACTCGCCCAGCGTCACTTCGGGATAGACCGGTGCGGTGGCCTTAAAGGTAAAGCCGTCCTTCGTGCACTCGCCCACCATTTCCACGCTGGGATAGCCCACGACCTGAAGCTCTTTTTCCTTCACGGCAGCTTCATAGGCGTCGGGGAATGCGTTATTGATGGCTTCCTCGAAAAACACCTCTGCGCCGTACATCCCCTCGATGATCTTGCGAGGGGCCTTGCCGGGACGGAAGCCCGGGACATTGATCTTCTTGCGCATCTTCTGATATGCTTTTTCGATGGCGGCCTCAAACTCTGCCGCGCCGACCTCGATGGTCAGAGCGACCTGACTTTTTTCGACTTTTTCGCAGCTCTTCAAACTCATTTTGTTTACTCCTCCGTTCATCACCGGTCAAACGCCGGTGCGAATTGATATTTTACCAGAAAAAACTTGAAAATGCTAGTCTTTTTTGCTTTATTCGCAAATTTTTTTTGGGACAAAGCCTAAATAATCCGCCGAAATCAGGGAAAAGTCCGTTCCATTCCTCATTTCCTCGATCCGGCGACGGATCACAGGGCCATGAAGATGTCCGTAATAACAGCTCTCCACCTTGTATTTTTCCAAAACAGCCAGAATTTCCGGGCATTCATAGCCCTGATACAGCGGCGGATAATGTAAAAAGCACAGCTTTGGCCGATCTCCCGCCGCCCGCAGCGACGTCTCCAGTCGCAAAATCTCCCGATTGAGCACCTTGGCATTGTGGGGCTTTTTCTCTTCTTCCCAAAACCACCCCCGTGTCCCGCAGAGGCTGTATTCCCCGTACGGGTGGCAGTTATTATGGAGGAAGTCAAACGTGGTGAATCCCTTTTCGGCAAAAAACGCATTCATTTTGGACACGGTGGACCACCAGTAATCATGGTTGCCCTTGACCAGCAGCTTTCGGCAGGGGAAGCGCTCCAAAAAGCGGAAATCCGCCTCCGCCTCCTCGAGATCGATGCCCCAAGAGGTGTCCCCCGCCAGCACCAGCACATCCGTGGCGGAAAGGGCGCTCAGCGAGGCTTCGATCCGCTCCACATACCGCTCCCAAGCCGGTCCGAAAACCTCCATGGACTTGTCAGCCGTCAGGGAGAGGTGCAGGTCCCCGATCGCGTAGAGGGCCATTTTGCCACTCCCTTTCCTGTCAGTTTCATTGCCTTACCGCGCAGATTCCTTTTGCAAAAAGTTCAAAACCACATCGTCCATGCCGGATTTGGCGCACGTGAGGTCAAACCGCCGCTTCTTCGTCCGCAGTGCCTCCAGCCGCCGTGGGATCGGCATGCCGGACAGGTCGTGGAGCTGGTCAAAAAGCTCCGTGCCGTCGCCCTTGGGAGTCTCTCCCACAGCGGTGAGAACCGGGCGACAGAATTTATAGGGGCTGGCCGTGGAGACGACCACCGTGGGGGTTTTGTCCCGGGTGACTTCCCGATACTGCCGCAGCACATCCGCAGCCACGGCGGTATGGGTATCCATCAGATAGCCGTGGGCTTCAAACGTCTCCGCAATGGCGGCGGCAGTGCTCTCCTCGCTGCAAAAGCCACCCCAGAACTGCTCTTGCAGGGCTTTCTGGATTTCATCGGAGACTTCGTAGCGTCCGCTTTTTGCCAAGGCGTCCATATAGGCGCGAACCGCGCCGTCATCCCCGCCGCTCAGATCGAACAGCAGCCGTTCCAGATTGGAGGAGATCAGGATATCCATGGAGGGGCTGACCGTCGTGAGGAACGGGCGGCAGCGATCGTACACGCCGGTGCGGAGGAAATCCGTGAGCACATGGTTGCTGTTGGACGCGCAGATCAGCCGTCCCACCGGCAATCCCATGCGCTTAGCGTAGTACGCTGCAAGAATATCCCCAAAGTTTCCGGTGGGCACGCAGAAATTCACCCGGTCGCCCATGGTCAGCTTTCCGTCCCGAACCAGATCGCAATAGGCGGAGATGTAATAGACCACCTGGGGCAAAATGCGGCCCCAGTTGATGGAATTGGCAGAGGAGAGGAAGAACCCCCGCTCCGCCAGCCGGGTGCGGATATCCGGGTCGGAAAAAATCCGCTTCACGCCGGACTGGGCATCGTCGAAATTGCCCTGCACAGCGCACACGCCCACATTTTCGCCGGACTGGGTCACCATTTGGGCCTCCTGCACGGGAGAGACGCCGTCCTTGGGGTAAAACACCATGATTTTCGTCTGCTCCACATCGGCAAAGCCCTCCATGGCGGCCTTGCCCGTATCGCCGGAGGTGGCCACCAGAATACAGGCGGTCTTGTCCTCCCCGGTCTTTTGCAAAGCTGCCGAGAGCAGGCGAGGCAGCATTTGCAGCGCCATATCCTTAAACGCGGAGGTGGGGCCGTGCCACAGCTCCAACACATGGGTCGCGTGATCCAGTGTGCAAACAGGCGCCACGGCAGCGCAGTCAAATTGCTCCGGCCCGTAGGCCTTTTTGGTAAAAGCGGTCAATTCCTCCGCCGTATAATCCGTGAGATACAGCCCCATGACGAACGCGGCGCGGGCGGCATATTCCATGCCGGTCAGCGCCTCCAGCTCCGCTCTTTCAAGAGCCGGGATCTCCACCGGCGTCAGCAGTCCGCCATCGCGGCTCAGGCCTAGCTTGACGGCCTCCGCCGCGCCAACGCGCAAGGAGCGATCCCGGGTGCTTAAATACTTCATGTCCATTCCACACCTTCCCCGCGTTCTATTGAAACGCATTTTCCAGATATTCCAATCGCAAGACGCGATGTTCTTTGTCTGTGTAGACCTCCGCCACATCAAACCGGGCCGCCGCGTCCATTCCGTGCGTGCTCAGATAACAGGCGGCGGCAGCGCGAAGCCGCGCCTGCTTGCGCCCGTCCACAAATTCCCGTGGCAGGCCGTATGCCGTGGAGCTGCGGAGCTTGACCTCCACAAAGCAAATCACGCCCTTGCTGTCCCGCGCCACCAGATCCAGCTCTCCAAAGCGGCAGCGCCACTGGCTGGCCAGCAGGGTGTAGCCCTTGCGCCGCAGATAGCGGGCAGTTTCCGCCTCGCCGGCGTTTCCGATTCCGGTGGTCGTCATGGTTTTCGCTGCTCCCATTTTTTCAAAAAAGTCACGCGATGGGCCGGGCAGGGGCCATAGGCGTCCAGCATGGCATAGTGGAGCTTGGTGCCGTATCCCTTGTGTTTGGCAAACTGATACTGGGGATACTGGGCATCCAAAACCGTGGCGACAAAGCGGTCCCGGGAAACCTTGGCCAAAATGGAGGCCGCCGCAATGGACGCGCTCTTGCCATCGCCGCCAACAATGCAGACGTGGGGCGTTGTCAGGGCAATGGTGCTCCCGTGGTCCCGGTTGCCGTCAATAAGCGCCAGCTCCGGTGGGAGCTTCAGGCCGTCAATGGCCTGCTGCATCGCTTTCATGCGGGCGTTCAAAATGTCGATTTCATCGATCTCCGCAGCCTCCACCCGAGCGATGCTATAAGATAGCGCCTGAGCGGTGATGACGTCAAACAGGGCCTCCCGCTTTTTCTCCGTCAGTTTTTTGGAATCGTTCAATCCGGGGATCTCAAGCTCCCTCGGCAAAATCACGGCAGCGGCGTACACCGGTCCCGCCAGGGGGCCGGCTCCCGCCTCGTCCACTCCGCAGACGGTGGAAATTCCCTTTGCCCACTGCTCCCGCTCACAGCTCCATAGCTCCATGTCCACACTCCATCAACAGGTTTTAGGTGCTTGGCGGCAACTGCGCGCACTGCGTCAGCGCCCAGCCGCCTCCCGGCGTTTATTGCAAATCCTCCGGCAGCTCCAGCGTGAAGCGCCCCAGCTTGCCGCCCCGGAACTCGTCCAGCAAAATTTTTGCCATCCGCTCGGTGTCCACCTCGCCGCCGGAGATTCGGAAGCCCCGTCTCTCCGCCGCCGCCGTCAAAAGCCGATAGCCGTAGGCCACCTCGCCCTCATCCGCGCTTCGCTCGGGCAGGGCGGGAAGCTTATAAAACGTCCGCAGCGCGTCCGGATACCGGGTCCCCAAATAAGTCATCAAATGACAGCCCAGCGTCTCCGTATCCAAAATGTCATCCTTCACCGCGCCGGTGAACGCCAGATTCAGCCCCACGCTCTGATCTTCAAACTTGGGCCAGAGAATGCCCGGCGTGTCCAGCAGCTCCAGTCCCCGGTCGATGGGCACCCACTGCTTGCTGCGGGTGACGCCGGGTCGGTCCTCGGTTTTAGCGGTCTTGCGACCGGCGATTTTATTGATAAAGGTGGACTTGCCCACGTTGGGAATCCCCAAAATCATGACCCGCACCACCCGGCCCACTTGGCCCTTTTCCGCGTAGACGCGCAGCTTGTCCGCCAGCAGCGTCCGCACAGCTCCCGCAAATTTTGCAGTTCCCGCGCCGCCCTTGGCGTCGCATTCCAGCACCGCATAGCCCTTGGCTGCGAAATAGGCAGCCCAGCGCTCCGTGGCCTCCCGGTCCGCCTGATCCACCCGATTCAGCACCACCAGCCGGGGCTTGCCCACGGTCAGCTCATCCACATCCGGGTTGCGGCTGGAAATAGGGATGCGAGAATCCAAAATTTCGCACACCGCGTCCACATTCCGGATCTGCTCGGCAATCATTCGCCGGGTTTTGGTCATGTGTCCGGGATACCATTGTATATTCATGTTAACCAATCACTCCGATGCGTCCAAACTCACGCTGCTCCGTCACCGCATCCGGACCGGGGAACGCCAAAAGCACCGCTCTGCCGATCACATAGCGGACATCCACCGTGCCCAGTCTGGAATCCCGACTGTCATTGGAATGGTTGCGGTTGTCTCCCATTACAAAAACAGTGTTTTCCGGAACAGTCAGGGGAAATTCCGTCCCCTCTTCTAAAAAAGTCAGCTCGTTGATGTACGGTTCATCCAAAAGTTCGCCGTCCACCCAGACCTTTCCCTCAGAAAAATCCACATCCACCGTCTGGCCCGCCGTGGCGATGACCCGCTTGACGATGGGGTCCTTCAAAAATGTCTCCTTGCGGAGCACCACGATGTCGCCCTTTTTATAATCGTCATAGAGCAGAGAGGACACCACCAGCAGCCGATCTTTGTCTTGCAGCGTCGGCACCATGGAATGTCCGTCCACGGCGATCAGCCGAATGATAAAGGTAAAC
>CAZKMN010000099.1:0-6854 GCA_964553905.1 uncultured Oscillibacter sp. | reverse complement strand
CCAATCAAAACACCTCGTTAAGCTCCAACCCGAGGGCTGGGAATTTTTGTTGCGGCATCCGCGCCGATGGGGGAAATCAGGAGTCCTTCTTGCGGAAGGAGCCCTTGCCCTTTTTCACCGGGCGGCTGTGTGCGTAAGGATTCACCTGTGCCTTCGGCTTGGGGCGTTTATCCTTGGAAAGACGGGATTTGCCGGGCGCGCCAAATCGAGAGGCGCTGGCGGGTCGATCGCCGTCATTTCTGCGGCCAAAGCCGCCGCCGGCGGGCCGATCACCGTCACTTCTACTGCCATATCTGCCGCCGGCAGGTCTGGCGCCGCTCCTTTGTGCGGACGCTCCGCTGCGGGGAGCGTAAGGGCGCGGGGACGGCGGTGCGGGCGGCTGGACGGGCTCCGGCGTGGCAGGGGCAACCGCTGGTGCGGCTTTCCGCTTTCCGGCCCGGAGATTTTTTTCGTGGGCTGTCTGCTCGGCTTTGCGCTCCGCGGCGCGGCGGGCTTTCAGCTCCAGCTTGTCGGCGGCGTCGGCATAGGCGGCGTCCGCCTGAGCCAGACGCAGGACGACGGCGTGTGCAAGCCCAATATCAGTCAGGGCCAGAATCGCCGCGGAAGTGCGCCCAACTGCCCGGCCCAGCTCCTCTTTGGTGAAGGGCACTTGCAGCCACAGACACTGGCCCAGCGCGGCAAAATGCTCCACGCGGCGGCGGGTGTTGGCGGCGGCGTCACCGGCCAGCAGCAAAACCCGGGCGTCCCGGGCGCGGACTGCACCCTCCACGGGCTCCTCCCCCACGACCAGATGCCCGCCTCGCAGGCTCAGTCCCAGCAGGGAGAGAACATGATTATTGTCCATCCGCACCTCGCAATTCAGCTTCCATGGCGTCGTATACTTCCGCCGGAATGGCGGTTTCAAAGGCGCGCTCCAACGCTCTGGATTTTCGGGCCTTTTGCAGGCAGCTCACGTCATGGCACACATAGGCGCCGCGACCGGGCTTTTTCCCGCCAAAGTCCAGAGAAACAGCTCCTTCCGGGGATTTGACCACCCGGAGCAGAGCCTTTTTATCTTTCATTTCCCGGCAGCCCACACACTGCCGCTGGGGGATCTTTTTCACTTTCGGCATCCGTCAGACCGCCTTTCCTGTCAATTATTCTTCGGTATCGGGTTCCGCCTGTGCAGTCTCCTCAGGGGCCTGCTCCGCGGTCTGCACGGCCTCGTCGGAAGGTTCCACGGCAGCGTCGGCTCCTTCGGCGGGCTCTTCGTAGCTCTCGGGCTTGATGTCGATCTTATACCCGGTGAGACGGGCGGCCAGACGGGCGTTTTGCCCCTCCTTGCCGATGGCCAGAGAGAGCTGATCGTCGGGGACCAGAACACGGCAGGCCTTGCCCTCGTCCGCCATCCAGACGTCTACCACGTCGGCGGGAGCCAGAGCCGCGGCGATAAACGCGGCGGGGTCCTCGCTGTATTTGATGATGTCGATCTTCTCGCCCCGGAGCTCTTCCACGATGGCGGCGACCCGCTGCCCCTTGGGGCCGACGCATGCGCCGATGGGGTCCACGTTTTCATCGTTGGACCAGACGGCCATCTTCGTGCGGCTTCCGGCCTCGCGGGAAATGGCGCGGACCTCCACAGTGCCGTCGTAAATCTCGGGAACTTCCAGCTCGAAAAGCCGCTTGACAAGGCCCGGGTGCGTCCGGGAGATCAGAACCTGAGGACCCCGGGTGGACCGGCGGACCTCCACGACATACACCTTGACGTGGGCGCCCTCTTCCAGCGTTTCGCCGGGAACCTGTTCGCCGGCCATCAGCAGCGCCTCGGTGGACTCGGTGCCGGTGCCGATCCGCAAACTCACGTTGCCGTTGCGGGGGTCGATCCGCGTGACAATGCCCGTGAGGATCTCATGCTGCTTGGAGTTGAATTCGTCATAGACCATGCCGCGCTCGGCTTCCCGCAGACCCTGAATGATGACCTGCTTGCCGTTACCGGCGGCAATCCGGCCAAATTCCACATTGTCCACGGGGAGGTTCACGATGTCGCCCACCTCGTATTTGGCGGAGATGGCCTTGGCCTCCTCCAACGTCAGTTCGTTGTCGGGGTCCACATAATCCTCTTCGTCCACCACGTTTTTCTGCACGAACATTTTCAGCGCCTGATGCTCGTCATCCACGTCCACGATCACGTTTTCCACGCCGTCGTGGTCCCGCTTGTAAGCGGTGGTCAGCGCCTGAATGATTTTTTCCATCATGAAGGACTGGGGGATGCCGCGCTCCTTTTCCAACATAGCCAGAGCAGCGAAAATTTCAGAGGGATTCATGCCAACGGGCTCTTTTTGCTTCTTGCCTTTCATTGCCGATTCTCCTTATTTATCTTGATACATCTTTTTCAAAAAGACATTGAGTTTCCTTAAAATTCGACCCGCAGCCGCACCAGAGCCACGTCCTTTTGGGCAAAGACCATGGTGTTTGCACCCACGGTGACGGTCACGTCGCCGCTTTGCTCGTCATAGGCGTCCAGCGTGCCGGCAAATTCCTTCTGACCGTCCAGATTGCGATAGAGCTTCACCGCCACGGGACTGCCCAGAAACTGCTGGTAATCGGAGGGCCGCTTGAGCGCCCGCTCCGCACCGGCGGAGCCAACCTCCAACGTATAGCTCCCCTCGATGGGGTCCGCCTCGTCCAAAAGCGCGGAGAGCTTGCGGGAGACGGCTTCACAATCCAGAATATCCACGCCGCCGGGTTTGTCTAGCAGCACGCGCAAATACCATACGCCGGCTTCCTTGACGTATTCCACGTCCCAGAGCGTGCAGCCTGCCTCCGCAATGGCGGGAGCAGCCAGCTCAGCGGTCAGTGCCGTGATTTTCTTCATGTAAACCTCGCCTCACTTGACAAAAATTAGAAATTTTAAGGGTCCAAAAAAGACCAACAAAAAGAGCGGACCTGAGGCCCACTCCACATACCTTACACTTCTACCATATGCATCATACCACACGTGCGCCCAAAGTGCAAGACCTTTCTTACGCGCGTTACCTTATTAAGAAAGGGGGGCGGTTTTGCCCGAGGATAGCGTGCCATAAAAAGCCGCCGACTATGCAATTGCACAGCCGACGGCAGGGGGCCTATCTCCGGCGGAGGGCGGAGAGGAGAGAGGCCGCAAGAAACAGCGCCAGATTTGCCGCCACCACGGAGGCGCCCACCGGCGTGGACAGCGCAAAGGAGGCCGTCAGTCCCACGCAAAAGCAGCCCACCGAGGTCACGCCTGCACAGAGGACCACCCCGCGAAAGCTCTTGAAAAGGCGCATGGCCGTCAGAGCCGGGAAAATGACCAGAGAGGAGATCAGCATGGCGCCCATCATCCGCATGCCCAGCACGATGGTCAGCGCGGTCAATATGGCCAGCAGGGTGTGATAGCGATCCACCCGCAGACCCGTGGCGCGGGAGAAGCTCTCGTCAAACGTGACGGCAAAGAGCTTGTGGTAAAACAGCACGAAAAGCGTCAAAACCGCCAGCGACAGGGCAACGGAGAGCCACACGTCCGAAACGCTCATAGCCAGCACGCTGCCAAACATGTAGTTGTCCACATCTGTGGTCATGCCGGTGGTGCGGGAGATGACGATGATCCCGATGGCGAGCGAGGACGCGCTCATGACCGCGATGGCGGCATCGCTGTTCCAGCGGGGATGGCTGGCCATCCGCAGCAGGAAAAAGGCGGAGAGAATGACCACCGGAATGGAGAAATACAGCGGCGTGAGCCCCAGCGCCACGGCAATCGCCAGCGCGCCGAAGGAGACGTGGGAGAGCCCGTCGCCGATCATCGAATAGCGCTTGAGCACCAGCGAAACGCCCAGCAGCGCGGCGCACAAACTCACCAGCACGCCGGCAATCAGCGCCCGCTGCATAAAGGGGTAGGAAAACATCAAAAGTACATTCATGCGTCGGCCTCCCGAAAGCGCCGTCCCTGCGGGGAGGCGAGATACTCTGCGACCGTGCCGGAAAAGCAACTGTTGCGACCGATGTGCAGCACGGTGCGGGCGCTGTGGAGCGCGGCTTTCAGATCATGGGTCACCATGACCACCGCCATGCCCTCCTGCTCATTGAGATAGGCCAGGGTTTTGTAGAGATCCTGCGCCGCGGCGGGGTCCAGCCCGGTGATGGGTTCGTCCAAAATGAGCAGCGAGTTGGCGGCGCACAACGCCCGGGCCAGCAAGACCCGCTGCTGCTGACCGCCGGAGAGGTCGCGATAGCACGCGTCCTTGAGCTCCAGAGCGCCCAGCTTGCCCAGATTCATCAGCGCGGCGGATTTTTCCGCGGCGGTGTAAAAAAAGTGCAGCCCCGCCCGATTCAAACAGCCCGAGAGCACCACCTCAAACACGGTGGCGGGGAAATCCCGCTGCGCCCGGGTCTGCTGGGGAAGATAGCCGATGGCTCCCTGTCGCAGCTCCGCAGAGCGCCAGATCTCGCCCGACTGGGCGGGCAAAAGCCCCAAAAGGCCCCGTAACAGGGTGGATTTTCCGGACCCGTTGTCGCCGACGATGCAAAGATAGTCCCCGGCGCGGATCGTGAGATCCAGATGCGTCAGGACGCTTTGCCCCTCGTAGCCCAGCGACACGTCCCGGCAGACCAGCAAATCAGCTTTTTCCATGGGTGGCTTCCTCCTTTGCCGCGCAGAGATCGCATACCCCGGTCAAAAGCGTTCCACGGGGATTGATGCGGAAATGATGAGATTGCTCCAGATGCTCATAGAGCGGTTGGAGCTGGGAGCAGTCCAAATGCCGAATCCGACCGCAGCGCTCGCATTTAAGCAGAAAACACTCTCTCCGGTCGTTGGACTCGTGAGAGCAAAACTGATAAAACGCGCCGTCCTCCGTGTTGACCTTGTGGACCAGTCCCGCCGTCTCCAGCTTTTCAAGCTGGCGGTAAATGGTCGCCAGCCCAACGGCGCAGTCCATCTGCCGCAGATCCTCCGAAAGATCCGCCGCGGTCAGGGATTCCGACTGTCGCTGCTCCAGACAGCGGAGAATGGCCTGCTGCTGTTTTGTCCGATATGACATAGACGCCTCCAATCCTGCGTGCGTGATATGAAAATGAAAATCATTTTCATATTATAAGCGCATCTTGAAAAAAGTCAATGGCGGTTGCAAAATTTTGCCGAATGGGGTATGGTAGAAGACAGAAAACCCAGTTACGCAACAGCGCGTAAACATCGGAAGTGGGAGCGTACATACCATGAAAGTATCTCTGGTCATTATGGCGGCGGGGCTTGGTTCCCGCTACGGCGGCAGCAAGCAGGTGGACGGCATTGGGCCGCATAACGAAATCCTGATGGAATACTCGATCTATGACGCCCTTCGGGCGGGATTTAATAAGGTGGTCTTCATCATCAAACCGGAGATGGAGGAGATGATGCACCGCCTCTGCGGGGATTATCTGGCAAAAAAGCGCGCCAAGGACGGCCAGCTGGTCGAGGTGGCGTATGCATTTCAGGATTTTTCCTCCATCCCTGACTTTTATCAAATCCCGCCGGAGCGGACAAAGCCCTTTGGCACGGTCCACGCGCTTCTCTGCGCGGGATCGGTGGTCCACGAGCCCTGCTGCGTCATCAATGCCGACGACTATTACGGCATCGACGCCTACCAGACCATCTATAACGAGCTGGTCCGCCTGCCGGCGGAGGGACGGGCGACCATGGTGGGCTATCTTTTGAAAAACACCGCCAGTTTGCACGGCACCGTCTCCCGGGGCGTTTGCACCGTGGCGGACGGAACGCTTCAAACCGTGCGGGAGGCGCTGAAGGTCCAGCTCTATCCGGACGGGACGCTGCGAGATCTGGCGGAGGATCGCCCCCTGTCTCCCGAGACGGTGGTGTCCATGAATTTCTGGGGCTTTATGCCCAGCATCTTCCCGGCGCTTCAGGCGTATTTTGAGGACTTTTTGCATCACGACACCGGGGAAAACCTCAAAGCGGAATGTCTCTTGCCGGTTATGGTGGACCAGCAGATGCAACAGGGCAAGCTGGCGGTTTCCGTGCTGCATTCGGCTGACAAGTGGTTTGGCATGACCTATCAGCAGGATCGCGCCATTGTGGCCGGGGAGCTCAAAAAACTCCATGAGCGCGGAGATTACCCGGAGGATTTGCGGCGATAAGCACTTGGGATCGGAGCGTATGGAGAGCATACGCTCCTTTTTTCCTAGTTGTAAGAATTTGATACCGTTTTTTTGAAAATTTGTTCCGACTTTTTTGGAAAAATCCCGTCTAATAGAGTAAGAGAGAAGAAGGGAGGCCGGACGGATGGGCGAAGCGGGAAAAAGAAGGAAATTTGGGTGGCGGAGGCTGCCGGGACTGGCGGCGCTGTTGGCGGCGTTGCTGCTGGCGCTCACAGGCGGCGCTCCCGCGGTTTCGTCTCCCTGCGAGTTGGAGACTGATGGATCGGCGCAGACGGAAGCCGCGCTGCTGCCCGGCGAATCGGTGCAAACGGAAGTTGCTCCGCTGCCCGGCGGAATGACGCAAGCGCCGCTGACGGAGCTCCTGCCGGAAGAGCCCCCCACCCAGCAGGAGCCAGAAAAAAAGCCCTTTGCCCCGGTGGCCCAATCCGAGCCTGCGGCGGCGGGGTATTTTGAAGATGTTTTGTTTTTGGGAGATTCCCGGACGGAGGGACTGTTTTTGTACGGTTCTTTGCGTGAGGCGACCTACCTTTACGCCGTGGGCGCCACAGTGGAATCCGTCTTTACCAAACCTACGCAGGAGACAAGCGAGGGCAAAGTGCCCCTGCTGGATGCTCTGGCCGAGCAGGACTGCGGGAAGGTGTACATCATGCTGGGCGTGAATGAGCTGGGCTGGAGCCGCAGCGAAAACTTTTACGAGCAGTACG
>CAZKMN010000098.1:5410-7068 GCA_964553905.1 uncultured Oscillibacter sp. | reverse complement strand
TGTGCGGCAAGATCGATGATGCCCGGTTTTCCAAAATGTCCAAACGCTATGAGCAAGAGCAGGGCGAAAACGCCGCAAAGGTCAAGGCACTCAAGCTGGAACTGAAAAAGACTGAGGGCAAGCGGATGGATGTTGACCAGTTTCTTGAAAGCGTCCGGCGGTACACCAACGCCGCCAAGGTCACAAAGCGCATGGTGACGGAGCTGATTGAACACATTGAAGTGTACCATGCCGAGAAGGACGGGGACGGCGTCACCACCCAGCGGGTCACGATTTTCTATAACTGCATTGGCGCGTTTGATGTGCCGGATCGCCGGAAAATCCCCGAGGTTGATATTCTCATGGAAACGAGAAAGGGCGTAGCTGTCAACTACGCCCCGGCACAAACTGCTTGATTCAATTTTGCGCATAAAAAAGCGGAGTGTCCTTAATAAGATCCTCAGATCCTATAAGGACACTCCGCATGGTCGGAGTGGCGGGAGTTGAACCCACGGCCTCTTGGTCCCGAACCAAGCGCGCTACCAACTGCGCTACACCCCGGTACAGCAGTTGCTATTATACGGAATTTCTCTTCTAATGTCAAGGTTATATTCCCAGAAACCCTCTCATAGATTAAAAAAGACTTTCATTGAGGAGGGAGCGCAAATGACCTCTAGGCAGGCAGGACGCAGGATCAGTACCCTTGTGTCGCAGCAGCAATCCATTGGGCGCAAAAAGCGCAGTGGAACTCGGCAGGCGTTTCGGGCTTCAGCTCCAAGCCCACAGGAGCGCTGGAAACTGCTCCAGTTGGTAATCTGCGGCGGCTTTTTTGTCCTTTTAGTTACAGTCAAGCTCCTTCTTCCCAGCAAAATAGACGCTTTTAACGAAAAGCTATCTGCCGCCTTGCAGCAAAACATGGACGTGCAGGCCGTGTTCTCCGCCGTTGGCAGGGCCATCTCCGGCGATGAGACTGTCAACGGGACTTTGGATGAGGTATATGAAGCGGTATTTCATCCGCAGCAAGATTCCGAAGCGCTAGAAGCAGCGGCTGTTCTGCCGGCCGATGCATTGGCGTCCCGGCAATCCGGCGCCATGGATTCTCTGCGAAGCTTTCGCCTAAAAAAGAGCGCTTCTTCACAGACGCCGGATGCCCCCGAGGAGGCGCAGGCAACTGAGGCCAATGTGTCCACGTTGGCCTATGTCCTGTATTCCGACCGAAATCTCCCCAAAAACGTCAGCATGGAGCAGGCCATTCTGGGCTTTTCCTATTGCACGCCGGTAGTTGGCACGCTCTCATCCGGCTTCGGATATCGGGAACATCCTCTGGTGGGGGAGGAACGCTTTCACTATGGCGTTGATCTGGCCGCCGACAGTGGCGCCGCCGTGGATTGCTTTGCAGACGGAACCGTTACGACCACCGGAGAGAGCAGCAGCTATGGAAAATACGTGATTGTCGCGCACTCTGGGGGATATGCCACGCTCTACGCGCATTGCAGCCGAATCACAGCTTCCTCCGGGGAATCCGTGGAGGAGGGTGAAAAAATCGCAGAGGTTGGGGAAACCGGTATGGCCACCGGCCCGCACTTGCACTTTGAGATCCACTGCAATGACACCTATCTGAACCCCATCTACTATGTGGAGCCCACGTAAGGGCTTCTTGCAAATCTCCCCGGGCTTTT
>CAZKMN010000098.1:0-5400 GCA_964553905.1 uncultured Oscillibacter sp. | reverse complement strand
GTGATCCTACTCTCCGCCTCCTTCCACGAGCTGGGGCACTGGGTTGCTCTGCGGCTTTGCGGTGGGCGCGTACTGGGCGTGCAAATTGGAATTTTGGGTGCTGTCATGCAGACCTCCTGTTCCAATCTCTCCTACGGGCAGGAGCTATTTGTCGTTCTTGCCGGCCCGCTTTCTAATTTTTTATGCAGCGCAGTCCTCGCAGGCGCAGCGCCGGACATTCTTGGGGCAAATCTGATTTTGGGCGCATTCAACTTGCTTCCGCTGCGGCCTCTGGACGGTGGGCGAGCGTTGGAACTGCTGGTGAGCTGGATTGCAGACCCCGCATCCGGCGATCGATTTGCACGCATTGCAGGGGTATGCGCTGCCCTGAGCTTATCTGCCGTTCTTCTCCGGCTCATGGCAAGCAGCGGCGGCAGTCTGTGGCTGCTGCCGGCAGTTTTTGGGCTGGTATCAGCGGCAGGCGCGCAGGTTTTCCCCTTTTCAAAATGTGCATGGTCTTTTTGACTTTGAAAAGAAAGCGCTGAGGCATCGCTTCGGCGCTTTCTCCCTTTTAAAAACCGCTTCCCTTTCCCCCGTCCGTGTGGTAAAATACCTGTAAATCAGATTGGATTGCCTTTGATTCCAAAAGGAGGTACGTTCCCATGAATCGATTTACCGAGGCCGCAGATCAATATCTGAAAGCCAGCTCATGGAAGGACATTGCGGTTTTAAAGTTTTGCCTCATCGCTTTAGGGATGCTGATCGGCCTTGCAATGCCGGGGCGAAAAAAGCGCGCTGTGGCGTGGGGTGCTTCGCTGGTATTCGTGGCATCCTATGTGCCCTTGATGACCAAATTCCTGCCCTATTTGCTGGGCCAGCGCATTGCCATTGAGGATATCTATCGCTAAAGCGCTAAAAAGAGTTGTAAACTTTGAAGAAACGGTGTATCCTATGCCCATAGGTCGTAAAAACATCCGTTAACAGGAGGATTTTCATATGAGTAAAACTGCACGCATGGTCATGAAGATTGTGGGCTCCAGTCTGGCATTCGCCGCATTTGTCTGTCTGCTGATCGGCGGCTGGCACGATTTATCCGTTGGCTGCTGTGGCATGAAAAAGCGGCTTGCCAAGAAATTCGGCTCCGAGTATGACGATTACGCCGACGACGAGCTGTACGATTAAGTGCCGCCTCCCCCCCAGCGTGTGAATCGGGCTTGACCAAGTCACCACGCTCCCGTTCAAACATCAAGGAGCCTGCTGTCCGCAGTCGCGGACAGCAGGCTCCTTCCTGATCTGCACACTCACGCAAGCTCGCCCTCAGACGCCAAATGTCTCAGTGCGCCTGACTGCCGGAGCTTTTTCACAAATGGGTGCGGTTGAGTTCCCGCGTATAAAGCCGCGTGACATACTGCATGTGGGAACGCATGGCCTGTTCCGCCCGGTCCGGCTCATTGGCCAAAATCGCCACCATGATGTTCCAGTGCTGGGAGGCAGAAAGGTCGTCCACCTCCGGCAACAGCGCCCGGTTCCGGCTGAGATACTCGGTAATCTGCACCATGAGACTTTGCAGGCTCCGGCGCAGATAGTCGTTGTCGGCAATGTCCGCGATGGTCAAATGAAAGTCGAAATCCCGTTCCAGTTGGTAATCAATGTCCCGGGCAATGGCATAGCTCAACGGCTGACGCAGCTTGCCGCCATCAGCCGGAACGGCTTTTTGTGCCGCAAGATACACCAGCGCGCATTCCAGAGCACATCTGGTCTCCAGCAGTTTCTTGAAATCGATCTCCATCCCGTGGCGCCTCCTCTCCGGTTATTGCAATTCATCCAGCGACAGTGAAAAGCTGTCGGCAAACGTCTCTAAAAAGCAGGTGATCTCCGGCATGGCAAACCGCTCCAGCGCAAGGCGCGTCTGCTCCGCTGCCTGACGGAACTCCGCATTGCCGCTTTTGAGCTCCTCCATGCATTTGAGATAGGCCGAAAGCTTATCCGCCGCCTTCACCAACGCGCAGGTCTCCGGATCACGCGGGCTCAAAACGGGACTGTAGACCCCCCTGAGCTCCTCGGGCAAAAGGCCCAGCAGCTTCTGGTTCGCAACCGCCTCCACGTCCTTATAGGCATTGCGAATAGCGGGATTGTCGTATTTGATGGGCGTGGGCATATCGCCTGTAAAAATTTCGGAGGCATCGTGATACAGCGCTGCCACAGCCACTGCGCCGGGGTCTGTGGTTCCGCCGAATTTTTCATTGCGAAGCACGGCCAGAGCATGGGCCAAAACCGCAACCTGATAGCTGTGCTCCTGCACATTTTCCGGTGCGGTATTTCGCATCAGAGCCCAGCGCCGGATCAACCGCATTCTGGAAAGATAGGCGAAAAAGTGACTTTTCATATTACGCCCCCCTCAATTTCTCCCAGCAGGGAATCTCCGTCCACGCCGGTGATGCGGACGGTGCGGATCTCATTGTGAAGCTGCTCGCCCTGTGCCAGCACCTCCATATAATTGGGGGCATGTCCCAAAAATTTACCCTTGCGGGGCTGCTCGAACAGCACCGGATACCGCTGCCCCACGCAACCCTTCAAATAGGCCTGATGGAGCTCCTCCGCCACAGCGGCAGCGCGGTGGACCCGATCCTCCCGCACATTTGGCGGCACCTGTTCCATCTCCGCCGCCGGCGTTCCGGGCCGGATGGAATAGGGAAAGAGATGCATCTGGGCAAACCCACAGCGGCGGATAAAGGCCAGCGTCTCCACGAATTCCTCCTCTGTCTCCCCGGGAAAGCCCAGAATCAAATCCGTGGTCACCGCAGGGCGGTCAAAAAATCTATGGAGCAATGTCACCGATTCCAGATACCGGGCGGTGTCGTACTTGCGGTTCATCCGGTGAAGGGTGGCGTCACAGCCGCTTTGCAGCGAGAGGTGGAATTGGGGGCAGAGATTGGGCAGCACCGAAGCCCGCCGGCAAAAGTCCTCCGTAATGGTGCGGGGCTCCAGACTTCCAAGGCGAATGCGAATGTTCTCCGGCAGCTTGGCGCAGGCTCGCTCCAGAAGATCGATGAGGCTCTCCCCTGTTTTCAAATCGCTGCCCCACGAGGAAATTTCAATTCCGGTGAGCACGATCTCCTGATAGCCCGCAGCCACCAGCGAGCAAAGCTGCTCGATAGCGTCCTCCATCGGCAGGGACCGCACACGGCCACGGGCATAGGGAATGATGCAATAGGAGCAGAAATTGACGCAGCCATCCTCGATCTTCAGCATGGCCCGGGTCCGCTCCGGCATTCCGCCAGAGGGCAGCGGCTCAAACACGCGCCGTTCAAAAGGCAGATCGATGGCCTCGATCCGGCGGCGCTCCGTGACCGCCTGCTCCAGCAGGGCCAAAAAGCCCATCCGGTCGCCGGTTCCGGCAATGAGATCCACATCCAGCGCGCGCACGTCGTCCGCGTGCGTCTGGGGATAGCACCCGCAAACAGCCAGCACTGCGCCGGGATGCTCCCGCCGGACCCGGTGAAGGACCTGACGGGATTTTTGATCGCTGACCGCCGTGACGGAACAGGTGTTGACCACGTAGGCGTCCGCCGCCTCCGAAAAATTCACCACCTGATGGCCTCCGGCGCGCAGCGCCTGCTCCATTGCCTGTGTTTCGTATTGATTCACCTTGCAGCCCAAGGTGTAAATAGCTACTTTCATGGAATCTCCTTGCACTTTCTCAGTTTTCTCTATATAATGATAAATCGTGACCTTATTATACTGACTTTTTTCCCATTGGGCAAGCCCTAATGAAAGGAGAATGGATATGATCTATCTGGACCACGCAGCCACCACCCCCATTCCGCGGGAGGTAGCTGACGCCATGTATGCTGTTTTGACGGAGGAATTTGCCAATCCCAGCTCCCAATATCAGGCGGGAGCGGAGATGAAGCGCCGGGTGGAGAGCTGGAGAAAAACCGTTGCAGACTCTGTGGGCTGCCAGCCCCGCCAGCTCTTTTTCACGTCCTGCGGGACGGAGGGCGACAACTGGGCCGTTTCTGCCGCCTGCTGGCAAAACCGGCGGCTGGGGCGGCACATCGTCACGCTGGCCGTGGAGCACAGCGCCATTTTGGAAAGCTGCAAGTGGATGGAGCAGCAGGGCTACTCCGTCACCTACGTCAAGCCCGATCAAAACGGCGACGTCACCGCCCAACAGGTTTTGGACGCCGTGGGCCCGGAGACTGCGCTGGTCTCCGTGATGATGGTCAATAACGAGCTGGGCAATGTCTATCCCATCGCGGAGATCGCCGCCGGATTGCGGGAAAAAAATCCCCAGACGCTGCTGCATACCGATGCGGTACAGGGCTTTTTAAAAGTCCCCTTTTCCGCCAAAACTCTGGGGGCGGACCTCATTTCCATCTCCGCTCACAAAATTGGAGGGCCCAAGGGCATCGGCGCTTTGTACATTGGCCCCCGATTGAAAAATCCCAAGCCGCTTCTATCCGGCGGCGGACAGGAAGGCGGTTTGCGCTCTGGCACAGAGGCGACCGCCCAGATCGCCGGCTTTGCCAAAGCCGTGGAGCTGCGGCAGGACCATCTGACCGACAAGCTGCGCCAAATGGCCGAGCTCAAGGCCTACGCCGCCCGTGCGCTCTCCGCCATACCCGATCTGGAGCTTTTGGGCGACGGCACGGCTCCGCACATTCTGGCGGCTTCTCTGTGCGGTTGGCCCAGCCAGAACATTGTCACGGACCTCTCCTCTCAGGGCATCTGTATCTCCGCAGGCTCAGCCTGTCACCGGGGTAAGCCCAGCCACGTCGTCTCCGCGCTGAATCTGCCCAAGCGCACTGCCGGGGGCGTCATTCGCCTGAGCTTTGGGCCCGAGACGACCACCGCCGACATCGACGTCTGTGTTCAGGCGCTGCGTCGGCACCACAACACCAGAATGCCCATGCTGTAAGCGTATTTCATTTTCGATAAAGGAGCTTTTATGTTGAACTATCTCCGCCGGGAGCCGGGTTTTTACAAACGCCTTTTCCTGTTGGCATTACCGCTCATTTTGCAAAATCTCATCACCACCTCTCTCGGCTTTGTGGATACCTTCATGGTCGGTCTTTTGGGCAACCATGAGCTTTCAGCGGTCACGGCTGCCAACTCCCCGATTTTTTTGATTCAGGTCATCATTTTCGGTTTGATGAGCGGGCTGACCATCCTTGTGAGCCAATATTGGGGCAAAGGCGACACGGAAAATATTAACCGCGTCATGGGCATCGCCATGTATGCGGGCATTGCCATTTCCGGTCTCGCTGCGGTGTTGCTCTTTCTCTTTCCCCAGCAGGTTTTATTTCTGGTGACGGACAACCGTCTGCTCATTGAATTGGGCGCGCCCTATCTGCGGATTGTGGGCATCAGCTATGTCTTCAATGCCGTCAGCTCCGTGTATGTGAGCATGCAGCGCAG